>PNLN01000260.1 GCA_013823055.1 Cyanobacteria bacterium DS2.3.42 | reverse complement strand
AGAACATCAGGCGCCGGACGAGCGCGACAATTTCAGCTATCAGAAAGATGGCAGAGGTCGCATTACCAGCCTCACACTAGGCGACGGCACGCATTTGCAATTCGCCTATGGCGGTTCAAATCCAATGGCCTATAAATTCACCGACAAAGATGGAGTGGAGTGGCGCCGTTGTGCAAGAACCAACTTCTTCAAAAACGATAAAGGTGAAAACCTGGGTACCATGCCGGTTCAAATGGTAGCTGCCAATGAATCCGGCTCATACATGTTCTCCAGCTATGGACGCTATACGGTAATGCACAGAGACGGAACAGTGGAAGAACGCTACTTTCCTACTGTGAGAGATCTGCTCGATCAGAAATTGCCTGTAATAGTGGCAATTCGTGAGGACAAAGATCGCGCTCGCGCGGAGTCTTTTGCATCATCTCTGCGATTGCAGTACGCAGAGGCAAATCTGATTGTCGAAGTGCTTTCAGGCGACGAGAAAGACGGCGCTGTGGTAAACGGTCGCCACGTAAGCCGTTTCTACTAACCAGGCGACCCTAATCTGTTGGGGCGACGTTTAACCTGTAGGGGCGATGCCATGCATCGCCTAAATAAGATCCAAAGAAAGCCGGCAGCCAGTCAGAGATGCGCTTTAGATTGTGTCTTTGACGTTGGACAAGCCTTCCAGTTGGCTTACAAATGACTCCACGAGCCACTTGTCGCTCAGGGGGCAGTCTTTCAAGGCGCTTCTGAAAAAGTGCATTGCTTGTTCATCATCGCCCTTTTCGAGCAGGTCGCGCGCGACGAGAAGTTTCAAAAGTCTTTTTTCGAGAAGCATGGCACAGAGCTCCTTTGTGTTTAACTTTCCTATCATGACCTGTGCGCCTTATATTTACCTCCCTCGTTGGAGGGGGGTAACCTTAAATCAAACCTGGCTTGGCTTTTGGGTGTTTTTCGCACCCGTCTGCGGGATGTGGGTCCTTGGACCACAATGATTTGAGCACCGAGGTAGCACGCTCTCATTGGGAAAAATTACTGCTTGCATCTCTCTCTCCTTCCCACTCGGCGAGTTTGCCCCCAATTGATATGCCTTTGATACTCCGTGTGTTTATCCTTGAGATAACCCCATCGACACGCACACATGAAAAACGGAGAGTCTTGAATGGCTAGAGAGAGCGATACTGCTGCGGAATCCACAATGAGCGTTGGACGCTCAGTCGCGCGTTTTGAACCCTCATCTAATGACCCTGCGGAAGACGCCTTGCTTAAAGACTCTATGTGGTCAATGGCATCAACTGGACTGGCTTTCCAGAGACCCACCGGCGAAATCCCCAATGGATCTTCGACTCCCCGTGAAGGAGCTCTATCCCAGCCAGATATCAGCTCTTCTGGAATTCCAAAGTACTATCCCATAACGCGATTTGGGCTGCCATCGAAAATTATCAATGAAGCAATTAGCCCACCTATTGAGAAAACCGCAGAACCGACCGATGCAGCAAGAGGCGCTGAGTTTCCTGGTGCTACGCTCGAGCAGCGTCAAAAATTTCTCGATCAGCTAGATAAGCACATGAGCGCGCAGCAGTATCACAGCCAAATCGGACTAGCCTCTTTTGGTGCGATCTTGGCAGCGGCTGCTACCTTCAGGGCAAGCACACCTGTGGGATTGGGGTTCACCGCGCTGGGTCTTGGCGCCAGTTTTTACGGTGGCTATAACGTGGACAGCAACCGTCGCTCCGCCGGTGATTTGCTCAAGCAAATGCCGCAGTCTGACTCTGAGCGATTTGGTAAGTACCAGAGCGAATTGCACAATGCGGATATTAACACCACACGCGGCTACCTTATGGGCGCGGGTCTTGCGCTTGTCTCTATGGCTCAGGTAACCAAATATATAAATCCAAACACGTCCGGACTGGCTCTTTTGGCTGGAATTGGCAACAACGTATATCAGACTCAATACAGCATGCCGAAGACTCTGTTGAACTTCCGCACTGATGTTGAGTCTTGGAAGCAGGAGCAGGCGAAGAAATAGTTTGAATCAAGCCCAGAAGATTTGCAAAAAATAAATTTCAAAATTCGCGGTTCGTTACCAGTTGCCGCGCGTGATACTGAATAAGATACAATTTGTTCCAATACATCGGCATTGGCGGCTGATGGGCATCGGAGATTGACCTTGTTCAGGCTGATTGTATCTCTAATTATTTTGACTGTTTGCCACTGCTGTCCGGCATGGGCGGCTTCGAGCGACGCTGAACACAAGATTTTGTCACTGCCGATTCTGTATGTTACCGACCGCGCTAAAGCGGCATTTCATGGCGACCATCAAGATTTCGGCGTTCAGATGATTGAACCGGTCGATGCACTCTATTACGGTTGCCAGCAAGTAAAGGTGAAAGTCACTCCTAGTGAAGCGGAGGAGATGCAAAACCTGCCGACCTGGGGCTGGAGCCTGCGCAACGAGAAAGATATCAAGGCAGTGACAGGTTCGGCGGGGGGGGGTGTGACCTTAAAAGCATCCAAAGCTGCAACATCCACAGCCGAAACAGCTAGCACCGAAAAATCTACAGGCGAAACATCCACAACCGAAACTTCTACTACTGAAACATCCACAACTGAAACATCCTCCACCGAAACATCCACTGCTGCGGCTAAATCCGAGCCAGAAATTGGCTTCCAGAATCAAGTGTTCGACAAAGAACATGACTTCCAATGTCTTGTTGCTTCACTTCGCAAAGCGATGGAGATAAACAAGCGCCGTGAGTTCATCATTTTTGTGCATGGATGTTGCATCGGCTTTGAAGGTTCAATGAATCAGGCTGCAGCTCTGGAAGAAGCGACGAGAATTCCGGTGATCAATTACGCATGGGGCTCGGTGCGCGGCAACTATGGCGGCTCAACGATGACGTTGCCTCGCTCGCAGGAGCGTTTCAACAACCTGGTCAGACGCCTGCTCAAAGAATTTCCGGAAGAAAAAATTACGCTTGCCGGTAATAGTGTCGGCAATATGATGATCGTCGAGTATTGCCTTGAAACATGTGAACACAGCGAACTGCGCAAGTTTGACAATATCATTTTGTCGCGTGCGGACATGGACGCTTTTGCTTTTAAAACACAGGTAAAGCACGTCTTAAGACAAGGTAAGCACGTCTGTCTTTATGTCGCAAAGAACGACCCGCAAATCAATCTTTCCGGGGTACTGCGTTGGTTTTTCAATCCTAGTGACCGCAGCGAAAGAGTTGGTAACAGCCGCTCCGCGGCACAGTTCAGCGGCTGCCAACCCTCCCAGCCTGTAGTTGTATATGATGTTTCCGCTCTCAAATTAAAACACATAATGCCGCACAGAGCGGTTTCGGAGCTGCTCAACAACGATGGTTGCGCTCCAGATGATTCACCTGTGTATGTCTATACGCCGGAAAAGGACAATGTGGTGCGCATTGTTCAGCGCCCCGGGAAGGTCGCAGAGCGCCAGTTTGCCAATGCTACTGGGGAATAACTGACTCCATTTTTTCACCGCCAGGCAAGTAGTCACCGAATACATTTTTGAAAGCGTGCCAGACGAAGGTCGAATACAAGGCTACGCACGCGGCAACAATGAGCATGGGAGCTAGTAGAGTAAGCCCTTCAAGACTGGCTTTGAGGATGCTGAGATAGGTTGCTATTGCGGTGTTGGGAATGATGCGATCCCATTTGCACAGAAGCGCCCACAACATTGCGTAGGGTGATAGAAGGAGCCAGGACGGCACAAAAGTAATCGTGAAGGGTAGCAACAGCTCTTTGATGCGGTTTGCCTTCAAGTTTTGAACGTACAAATAAACCCTGAAGAGCAAAAGAGTTTGCACAAAAGAGAAGATCGGAACAATGGTGCCGGTTGCCCAGTAGAGCCAGCTCGGAACAGTAAACGAAAAATGGTTGTTTGGCGCTTTGTACATAAAAAGGCAGAGCGTATAGCCTATCAGTGCCGATGCGGATGCAGAAAGTATTATCAAGGCACCGAAGGCCACTAGGTTTCTAACCTTGCTTTTGATCATCAGACATTACCTGTGCTTAGACATGTGGGCATGCAGCGCATCCGAATTTCTATTTTTTCAAACTACCATCTTCTCGGCTCGCTGTCCGGGCTGATCGGCAAGAGAAAATAGTGTTGATTCGCACACAGGATTTTCACAATCATGTGCCAGGAATAGTAGATGATGTGTTTATCGTGTCGGTCGCTTAATGCGGCAGACGATTAAGACCGGCTATTGCTGCGTTTTTACCGGCAACTAGAGTGTTGCCTGCGGTTTGGTAAATTGTTCGTACGCTCAAACAGACAATCAAAAGACCTACCGCCACCATCATTGGTTTAGGCTGAACTGATTTGCACGCTTTTGCTGCAATCGGCGCGGCAAGCATGCCGCCTATCACCAGCCCGATTACTGCAGTTAGATAGATCGAACCAAGAGTCACGAAAAACACTGCCGAAGTTGCAGCCGCAACGAAAAATTCGGCGACATTTACAGAACCGATAACAAAGCGAGGACTGTTGCCCTTTGCCACAAGCGTTGAGGTAACTATAGGACCCCACCCGCCGCCACCAATTGCATCTACGAGACCACCGATAAAGCCAAGCCGCCCAATGTGCGTTCTCTTCGGCTCGGGCTGTTTCTTTCGCGCCGCTTTGACCAGGATGAGAATTCCCATGCCGAGCAGATACAAGGATATAAAAGGCTTGATGACTTCGCCGTTTAAATTGCAAAGCAGGTACGCTCCAACGATACCGCCGATGACACCAGGTATGAGCAAGCGTGTGAGAAATTCTTTGTCGACATTTCCGGCTTTGATATGGCAAAAGGCTGAAACAGCCGTGGTGAAAAGCTCAGCTGTATGAACACTGGCAGAAGCAACGACAGGTGCGATGCCGATTGAAAGTAAGAGAGTCGAGCAGCTGACGCCGTATGCCATGCCTAAAGTGCCATCGATCAGCTGAGCGATGAATCCGGCAACTATGAAAAATGGGAGCGAGTTGTCCATAAAAACTGGTGGGATTCCTCTAACTGGGTTAGCGACCGTCGATGAGTGTTGTATGTTGAGCCGGAGTAGAGCTATTTAAGCTGTCGGTGAAAGAACCAGCAGGGTTGCAGTCTATTGCTTCGGCGGTGGTTGTTTGATTGATGGCTGGAGAACAACTGTTTGATTTTTTGGATATCAAATCGGCCAGAGAAGTGTTGTCCAAAATGTCTGAAACAGCGTCACGCACTTCCCTCATCAAAAGCCGTAGACGACATGCTTCCGGCTCCGGGCAACTGGGGCAGGGCTCGTAAGCGGTGACTGAAGCACAGGGGATCGGTGCCAGCGGACCATCCATCAAACGCGCTACATCACCAATAGTTATTTGACTGGCCGGGCGGTTCAAGACATACCCGCCTCGTGCGCCCCTGCGGCTGCGCAAGACGCCGCCGTTTTTTAATGTCAAAAGAATTTGATTGAGAAACGGCTCAGGAATTTGCGCTGTTTTGGCGATCTCAGTTGCCGAAACACCGCGCTCTTGATCGCTAGCGCCAAGAATGAGCAGCGCTTTTGTCGCGTATTCGCCTCTGCGTGAGAGTTTCATGTTGGCAAGGGAACTGGCGGTTGGGAGACTCTTAAACCATTAAGTTGACCAGAATAGTCACCTATTGGAAGTCCTTATGGTGTCATTTTGGACTTGTCGCGGCAAGTTCTTGACAACAAGGCTGTAAAGATTCAATTTTTGATAGCCTGTTACTGTTTCTGAGGAATTTAGTCTGGCTGAAATCTTAAGAACGCTCTCATAACCGGCTAAAAATCTTCGTTAGTCCTTTCTTTGGGGAGGCGCAACCAGAATGCGCAGCCTCCGCTTTCGGAGTCGATCACGCCGACCTGCCCGCCGTGGGCGGCGACAATCATTTTGCAGATGGCTAGACCGAGACCGTATCCTTTGCCTCGAGTTTTGGAATCGGGTGCCTGAAAGAAGCGATCGAACACTTTTACCTTCAATTCATCTGAAAGACCTGGTCCTGCGTCATTGACGTGTATTTCAGTCGAGTAGCTGGTAGTCACGGTTGTGACACTAACTGTAGTATCAGGAGGCGAGTGGCTGATGGCATTTCCCAGGTAGTTGACGAGGACTTGCACCAGTCTTTGCCGGTCCGCTGTGACTACGCATGCCTTTGCTTTGTTGGCGAGAGTGACTTTCTTTTGTAGTGCCAGTGACTGCACTGAAGTTATCGACTGGTCGATTGCTTCGATAACATCGAAATCTGAGAGCGATAGTTCAATTCGCCCGGATTCCAAATTTTCAATCGTTAGCAGATCGTCAACCAACCCAAGCATGCGATCGACGTTTGCACGCGCTGAATTGAGCTGTCTGACACCGAGATCGGAAATGTCTGTCGATACCTGCCCATACAAAGCGCGCAATGTTCCTTGCACTAGAATCAAAGGCTCTCTGAGATCTCGTGCCACCATGCGCATGATTGTCGTGCGTTGTTTCCAGACTTGGTCCAACTGCTCTGCAACATCATGTAAGACAAAGTCGAGATATGAAATTTCGTCGGTGCCGGGGACTTGCGGCTTGAGCGGTTCTCTTATAGGTAGTCTGGTTGAGTTGTAAGTCAAGGACTGCATCCGGCTGGAAATATCTCTTGCGAAAAGAAATACCAAAATCAAAGAGAGAAAGAGGCTGCCGATCAAACCGCCCGTGACGATGTTCTCGACTCTTTGATGCTGTTGTGCTTGCGATTGGCGCGCTGATTTCAGGCGCGTTTGTTCTTCCTCCGACAGTTTTAGAAATTCCTCTTGCCTGTGGATGGCAAATTTCCAGAAAGGCATGACGCTGTTGTACAGCTCCATCTCATCTTGAGTGTCTCCTTGAGACATGTAGGGGCGCATCTCGACGAAGCGATTGAATTCAATCTCACCAAGTTTTCTCAACCGCACCAACAGTTTGGTCATCTCAGGATCGTCCTTGACGAGGGCATAGAGGCTATCAAACTCGCGTTCCGCCATGTTGCGGTAGTACAGGCCTTGATTGTGATCTTGGGTTTTTCCATAGAGTAGATAGTTGCCCATAAAACCATACGACACCACTCCCATGCTCATCATGCGGTTGATATGCGTAGCTATTTCCGTTTGTTTGTGCTCGATCAGTAGGGCTGCTTCCTGTTCGTTTATCACTCCGCCGATCATGGTCAACAGCATTGTTGCCAGTGTAAGCGGCACAATGACGAGCATCATCGCTTTATTGAAAATGCCGGGGCGAAAGCGTTTTTCTTGCTCGACTCGCTCTGCTGACTGCCCGGTCAATTCCAGTTTCATCAATTGCGTCAGTTCATGAATACCGGCATGGCTGTCTTGATCGAATGACTCGACGCCGACGGCAGTAACTTCTGTGACATTTGCCGCTAGCTTTTCGATGGTCAAAAGGTCGTTGACTAGCGCAATCAGGCGCTCTACGTTTTCAATTCCTTGATTGAGTAAAGGTTTGGCTTCCTCTTCCATCTTCTCGCCATCGGATTTGTCGAGAACAGCAAGAGAGAGGCTGACAGCCGAAAGCGGCGACCGCATGTCGTGTGCCACCATCTCCATCAAGTGTTTTCTAAATTGCGCCGCCTTGTTCAGTTGAGCGGACGCTCTGTGCATGATGTGGTCGAGGTATGCGAATTCGTCATCGCCCAGGATTTCCTTTTCCAAAGGCACCCTTTTCGGCAGCTTGACGGCGTTTTCAATGAGGATGGCCATGCGTTCTGCAATTTCTTTGTTGAAAACGAAAAGCAGCACGATACCGACAACGATGTTGAGCGCCATTCCCCAGTAAACATAACGTTTGGTGTTTTCCCTGATATTGCGCTCTTTCTCAATCGACTTGGTCAGGCGATCTTGTTCGGAAAGAGAAATCGCATAGAATCGTTTGTAATTCTCGTACGCGGAAAAAACTAAACTGCGCGCGCTGCGCAATTGGCGAAAAGGCTCTTCTGCCGATTCTCCGGGCACCCAGGGACGCAGCCACTTGAGTTTTTCCATCTCGGGCACTGCCAGTTCATAAACTTCTCGGGCGGCACGCTTTCTCTCTTCATCGTCTCCTGCCAGAGCCAGCAAGACTTTGAATTCAGCCAGGGCAATCTGCACGAAATGCTCGCCCTTTTCCCGTGACTTGTCATCGCGAGAAATCAGATATCGGCAGTAGTAGCCGTATCCGACTGTTCCTGCCGCAATCAACCGATTGGCGTGGATTGTTTGTTCGAGGCTGTTGCGCTGGTCTACAAGTGCGAGTTCGGCTTGCTGACTTGACCAACCGACCAAAAGCAATAGGCATGTTTCAAGAAACAGCGGAACAAATACCAGCATTAGCCCCTTGGTAAATATCCGCCGCTTGAATTTGACGTTTGGGGTATCTAAATGGGTTTCCGCCATATTTGAATTTAGCTCTCTGGCCTTCGTGTAAGATATTACTTCAAGCGACAAGAAATGCTTGTCCAGTTGCTGGAAGTTCCATGGCGAAAATACTCATCGTAGAAGATGATAGCGAACTTGCAAAGAGTATTGCCGATTGGCTGACTCTGGAGAATCACACCGTTGAGCACGCCGAGACCGGCGAAGACGGTCTGCAGCTGGTGAAGGGCTATCAGTACGACCTTTTGATTCTCGATTGGCAACTGCCCGGCATATCCGGAGTGGATGTCTGCAAGCAATACAGGCGCAACGGCGGCGAGATGCCGGTGCTCTTTCTTACTGGTAAATCAGGCGCTGACGCCATTGAGACCGGTCTGGACGCCGGCGCTGATGATTATCTAGTCAAGCCATTCCAGGTCCGTGAGCTGTCAGCCCGCATCCGCTCATTGATGCGACGCCCAAAGGGGCTTTTGCCTACTAAGTTGAGCGTGGATTATCTCTCGGTTGAGCTTGAGACTCGCACGGCAATTGTCAACAACGACAGGGTCGTCCTTTCTCCCAAAGAATTCGCTCTTCTGGAATTCCTGTTTCGCCACCCCAACCGTTGCTATGGGGCTAAAGCGTTATTGGAGGCAATTTGGCCCTCTGAGACCGAAAGCTCCGAAGACACCGTTCGCACGATCATGAAGAACCTCAGGCGGAAGATCACCCCGGCTGGTTCAGAGTGCGTCATAAAAACGGTTCAGGGCTCCGGCTATATTATTGAACAGGCAGTCACGTCCGAATCGTGAAACCAGGCATCGGCAGCATTTTTTGATTGTTTTGCTGGTTGTTATATCGGCGCCAAAATCATTCACGTTTAATTCACGTGTCGGCATTTACTATCATGTCATCGAGAACGTCAACGCGACATCACTGACGGCTTCGATATTGAAGGCAAGTGCAGGTTCACCATCCTCCTGTTCGTGCCAATGAAACCAATCGGAAAGCATGTTGTGGTCTGCCCCACATCATCGCTAAAGATGCGCGTAAATCGAAATTCACGCGTCGCTTTACGCGCCTCGATTGGTCCCCGTCCCACCACTACAACATAATAAGAATCGCCTTGCCGGCAACAATTTTGTGCAAGGGGGGAGAGGGGCTTTTACGAGCCTCTCTCTCGGGCTTTTTGGCGAATTATTTGAAACCTGCGCTGGGCGTAAATAAGTGACTTGCGTTCGTGCCTTCGGCCGGGCGACGCCGGGCGACGCACGGCGTCGCCCCTACAAATACATTATGCCTAGTACACGCGCACTGGTTTGCCGCTCACTTTCTTGGCTTCGAATTTTGGTTTTTCAGGGTTTCTGCCGAACGAAACACCGAGAGTCTCAAACAGCGCGACATCTGCAGGATCAACCAGTCTTTGCACGATCGCTTCTTTGACGTCCATGTATTCCAGATTGCCGGCGCGATAACTAACGACGGTCACTCCGTTGATTCCTTGCGAAACCAGCTCTACCGCTGCAGCGCCTACTTCCAAGCCGAAATTCGAATCGAGGGCTGATGACGAACCGCAGCGCACCATGTGGCTCGGGCGAATTTCGCGCACTTCCGGAATCTCGTAGACACCTTCTACGAATTGACCCGTGCGTTTCATAAATTCCTTGATTTCCGGATCGGCTTTAATGCGATCTTCAATCTGTTTTACGACATAGCGACCGGCGCCAATTAGTTTTCTGTGACCGAAAGAATCCGGCTCTGAGCTCATGTCTACAAGCTCGTTGCCCGATGCATCTTTCAATCCTTCGGCTACAACAACTATGCAAGTGCCTGCCTTGACGTCGCTCTCTTCAATGCGTTTGATGAATTTCGCTTTCAGTTGTTTGTATAAAACATCAAAGTCGACCGGAATTTCCGGAATCAAAACCGCGTCGCAATCAGCTGCTACGCCGCCGCGAAAAGCCGTATGCCCGGCATACCTGCCGAATACTTCCATAACTATGATGCGATTGTGCGTCCGACCCGTGGTCTTCAAATCGCGCACAGCTTCTGCGATACGGTTGATTGTCGAGTCGCCCCCTACGCTGTACGGCATCAAATCGAGGTCCATTGTTTTTGGCGCATGCACGCAAGGAATGCCTTGCCCAGCCAAATCAGCCACTACCGAACCAGTGTCGTCACCGCCAGCAATCACAAGCGCGTCCAACTGGAACTTCTTCAGACCCTCTTTGATGCGGTCGTACTTTTTGTCGTCTTTGATTTTGGAGACTTTGACGCGCGAGTTGCCTGCTTCGCTGCCGGCGGTGATCACGTCGATTTGTTCGATGCGCTCGGCGGTCAGCTTGGCAAGGGATTTGAAATCGACGAGATTGTAAAGTCCGGCGTAGCCGTTGGGCACTATGTAGGCAGTCATGCCCTTGGAAAGAGCCGTCAGCGCAGCTCCCTTGATAACGCCGTTCAGGCCGCCGCAATCGCCGCCCGATGTGATGATGCCGATATTTTTCACGCTGCCTCCAATTTCTGCCAGTGCGGTTAAGGAATGAGCCAAACCCAAGAGCCTGTTTCGCGCGCTTTTGATCCAACAAAAGGACTGAAATTTTAGTCGATGTGAGGTCTTGACCACATGTTCTGTAAACAGTGGCTGAATCTGAAATTGCCTATCAATTGAAAAACTGTTGAGGATCGAGAGTAACTGCTGCCAGCTTCCTTTACAGTCAAAATTGGAACTCACTATCTCGCTACACTTACAGAATCAGCGATGAAAACACTTATCGTCCGACTTGCAAAATATGCCGCGATTGTCTGTCTGGCCGTCTCCTTAGGGTTGTCGGCGTTTGCCATCTACTGGGCATATGTTTATCGCTTGCCGCGCAGTAAGCCGATTGTGGTTGATCTGCGCTCGGACAAAACGCACGAGAATTTCGTCAACGACCGTTGTTTCATGATTTGCGCCGGGCTGGCAAACAATCCCCACGGTTATCCAGGGCACTGTTACATCGTCTGGGATCGTTGCGCCCCGGATAGGCTTGAATACGCCCAATCAGACGGTTTTGTCCCTGGTCGTCTGGTTGACCTTGTCCCGTCGCTTTACTCAGACGTAGGCGGCGTCATGGCGGATCATGCCGTGATCGGCAATATGCGCAATTTTGACTATATCGCTGTCCGCCTCGACCAGAAGCCGTATGAAAAGGCGCGCGCAATTAGAGAGCGTTTTGTTACGGATACGACGTTTCATACAGGTGTACGCGATTGTGTCGCGTATGTCGATGAGATTGCAAAAACGATAGGGCTGAAGACCCCGACGCGCGGCTTCATTTATCCACTCGACTACATGGTTCGCCTGAAAGCGCTGAACTCAAAGCCTGAAAGTGACCTGAAAGATTAGAAAAGAATAGCTGGGGCTAAGGTTAAGCCAGTGCCAATAGGCTACTCTTTCGGTTACATCAAGAGGCGTCTGACCGTTTGCGCCCGACACAGAGGCATTATGTTGGCTACAAAAAAGTCATTTAGATCGTTGTTACTTGTTTTTTTGACGGCTGGGACCATCTGTCCTGCAGCATTTGCAGACCAAGCGATCGACGCCAACCCAAATCCCCCCGACACCAAGCCGGGTGAGGAGACAGTTGCTCCTCTAAAAACTGATGACGCTGAGAAAGTAGAAACTAAGCCAGTTATCGACACAACAAAGCCAGTGGTGACACCGGAGACGGTTCCAGTCTCAAAAGTGCCCGATGCAATCGGCATCATCCAAACCAGCCGCGCCGATTCTCAAGACGCCATCAATTGGAAAAGCAAGCCGATGCCCTCAAGACCGAAGATCGGCTTGGCTCTTGGTGGAGGCGGTGCTAGAGGGGCAGCGCATGTCGCAGTAATTCGTGCGCTGGAGAAAGAGGGAATCAAATTCGACTACATTTCCGGCACCAGTATTGGTGCTGTTGTCGGCGGCTTGTATGACGCCGGCGTTTCGCTGGATGATTTGGAAGACGAGTTTGAAAACGGCAAATTGATGCGCAATTTCATGACCGTATCACTGGCTGTGAGAATAGCCGTCTCTCCTGTTTTACTAGTGCCTCGATTGTTGGGTTCGAAAGAATATGACGGGCTCTATCGCGGCAATAAATTTCGCAAATATCTGGTCAAAGGACTGTCCTGCCACGACTTGAATATCGAGGACCTGAAAACTCCTTTTGCCGCCGTGACTCTGAATCTCCTCGATGGATTGCCGTACACTATCCGCAAAGGCAATCTCGGTTTTGCGATGCAGGCGAGTTCTGCTGTTCCGGGCTTGAGAAAACCTGTGGAGATAGGCGACAAGCTTTTTTGCGACGGCGGCACTATCTGCAATCTGCCTGTGAAGCAAGTCAGGGAAATGGGCGCGGACTTTGTTATCGCGGTAAACATCGATCAGCCCTTTAAAGTTGAACCCACAGATAAGTTTCGCAAGATTGGCAGTGTGACCGAGCGCATGCTCAATTGGGATTTGTGGGACATGGATAAACCCCAAGAACAGCTTGCCGATATTACAATTCATCCGGATACCGGCAACGTGAGCTTGATTTCCACTAAGAAATCTGATGCCCGCAAATGCGTTGAAGCGGGTAAGAAAGCCGCAGAAGAAGCCATGCCTCTCTTGCGCGAAAAGCTCAGAAAATACGGTATAGCCACCGCTCCCTAATCGAGCGAACGAACTTAGATTCGCATTGCGTCCTTAGCTTGGCCCGCTAGTAATCGCTGTTCCGAATGAGCGATGGGGCTGATTGCTTGATTGTTGTGATGAAAAGTTTGGCTTTGTCCGCTGAACGCTTTATTGAAGAAATCGGCTTTTGCTTCGTTGAGCAAATTTTGAAGTGCAGTTGACCCTTCCGGATTTACAAAATAGCTTGGTTTGTAAGAGAAGGGCTGATCCATCAAGCTGCGGCTCCTGTTTTAAGAATCGAGTACGTGGCTGTTATGCTGACCGGCTGTTTTCGCAAAATAGCTGCTTATGCAAACCAGCTGTTGGAGACATCCTGATTAACTGGAGCCTTAGCTACGATGCGATTGTTGAGAAGAGCATTAAGACCGGAATGGGTTTGTTTCGCCGGTTTTGCTTGCGCTTGAACGTGAGCTTGCGATTGCGATTGCGCAACAACTGGTGACGCCATTTGTGTGAAATCAACAACTGTGATCACTTCCTCTTCTTGCGGTTGTTCGTTGGTTATGAACGATTGGATAGGACCTGTGTAGTTAGGTGAGGTTTGACGTTGTGCTTCTTGCTCGGCGAACACTCTGGGCATATGCGCCGCGTAAACTTGAGCCAATTCTTCAGCGAAGGACAAAGACTGTGATTGATTTTGAAACTGAAACGGTTGAGCCTGCGGCATGGTAGGTGTGTAGAGCTCTGGTGCCGGTTCTTCGAACAACTGTGGTGCTTGCGGCGCAAATAGATTTGCATTAGCAATTGCATCCGGTGCAAAGTCGTTGTTATCAACGACATCTGCCATCTTGGTGAGCAGGGAGTTGCAGGTTTGCACTTCCATCGGTATATCAGATACCGACATGGTGGCGTCGAACGTTTTGCCCTTATCAGCCTCAGCCAAAGGCGGAGGACAGAACGAGAAGCGTTCGTCTTCAACCTTGATGGTGCTTGGTGGGGCTACGTTTTTCATTTTTGATTCCTCTGCTTCAATAACTTCGGTTGGGGTTTGGTTGAGGTTGGTTGGTCTTTAGTTTGGCATGCAATTGTTTCAACAAAGTCAATCGATTACGTTTTTATGTGACTCGTGTCTGAGCTCCTGCCAGAGGGGGCATTTTGATTGGGTCATTGAACGTTTGTGTGGTCTGGTTGATTCCCACGTAGGTCTGGCTGCTGGTGTCCGGAACTGTTGGGTTGCCCAGCGGATTGAGCAGCTGCGGATCCAGACCGGCGACAGTCATGAGCCTGCCAGTTGACGCAACATCTAGTGGCGGCAACGGATGCATGATGACAGGTTGATTGACTGCAGCAAATGACCTGGTGGTAAGGAATTTCGGGACTCCGTTTGCGTCTAGCTCTTGGCCGTACTGGTCGAATTTCTTTGCTACAACGGTAGTCGGTCTTGGAATGAGCGATCTCGCGGCGACTGCTGGAACTGGCGCAGGAACTGTAGCCGGGGCTGCTGCCGGTGCAGCGGCTGGAGTAGATGCCGGAGTAGATGCCGGAGTACCGGAGCTTTGTCCGCCTTTGCTGCCGCCCTTGCCGCCGCCTTTTCCTGCCTTCTGTGCGGCTTTTGCGCCCAATTTTTCGGCTTCGGCAGCTGCACCGCGCATCAATCCTGCGAAATCGAAGGCATATCTCACGGAAGCGGTAGCGAGGAAATTGCAAGCAGTGACGATATAAAGTCCGCTGGAAGCTTCGCTCTTAGACAGGGCGATGATCAAGATAACTACGTTCCAGAAGAAGGACCAGAATGCCAGAGTGACTACACCTTCAATCCATGCAGGAAATGCATCTTTGAAGATTTTGAGCGGCCAGGTCCAGAGGGCTGCCATGATCGGTCCGACAAAGTAGAGGTAGTACATGAACGCCATTTGGAAGGCGGTGAGGATGGACCAGGCAGTGTTGATACCTGCATTCGACATGTTCATCGCCATGCGCATTCCGAGTGAAGCTTGAGTCATGCAGTTGTCGTCGCGATTGGCAGGAACTTCATTGAGTCCGACGCATGGATCAACCAGTTTGCCCCACATCATGCCTTCGCCCTTGGCGAAAGGCTCATTGCCACGGGGCGCAGTATCGGGCTCCGGAAGGTTTGCGAGACTACCTTCGTTTTCTGATACGTAGCGAACACCAAAAGCACGGATTTCAGCGCACATTGCGTCTTGGTACATGTCGGTGCCTTGAAGGCGAGTGTACTCGGAAGCGATGGTGTACTGGAGGCTGTTGCCCAGGTCGATGGCGTAGTTGACGACCAGGTAAGTGCTGGGGACGAGGAAAACACCGATGATTGCGCGTTGGATGCCTTCCAATGGGCTTGCTTGACCAACCATCACAGGGTTGCCCTGGGCGATGATTGCTCTCACTTGTGTGAGGACAGCGCCCGGAAGGATGAGGAGCAGAGCCATCGGGACGAAAAAACCATCGCGAAGTCTGTTCCAGCGGTTGCCACCTTCGGTGGTGAAATTCTTCATCACGCGTTGGCTGTAGTCGATAGCTTGAATAGCTTGCTCACGAGCGATGTCACCAGCATTGTTGCCGGCTTGGTTGGATTGCGCTTGTTGGGTTGCCTGCGCTTGAGGAACTGCATTTTTGGGTCTTTTTGCATTAGCAACATGCCGTTCCGGTTTGTTGCGCATAACAGCGCCTTGTTGTGCGTTGGTGAGTTCTCCAGGCACTCTGGTCAGCGCTAAAGCTTCAGTGTCCAGCGGAATTACTTGCTGTTGTCTGGTCCAGTTGAGATCTTGCTCCGAGAGCGGATGCCCTTTTGCGTCGGCATCAACGCAAAAAGCAGTCACTGCAAACAGTGCTGTCATCAAAGCAAATGCGATTGACGTGGCTGATTGGGAAGCGGTTTTCACCGAAGAAGCGCGGCGTGTCATCTAGTAAGTGCCTGGGGTGTCGGGGGCTTATGCAGAGATATTAAAGAGGAGAACGTGAAATGCACGTGAACGCCGAAAATTCCCAGCCTGTGGGAGTTCTATGAATCAGGCGAGAAACATTTTCACGCTACTTTTCACGCTCGAGTTCACACTAAATTTCACTGGTTCCAAAAAAAATTAATCTGTTTTTTTGAAGTGAAATTCAATAACCGCAAATCATTGCGCCAAAACAAATATCCGTGCCGGAAAAAGCCGACTGCCAATCAGGCAAAACGTCGGCTTTTTCAATTTTTTTATGTCTTCTTGCGGATTAAATTTCGTCCTGAGATATCTACGCTACTTGCTGTCCCCCGCTTGGTCAGCCAGTGCGGCGGCTTTTTGACCGGCAGCCTTGACGAGTCCGCCGAAGTCGAACGCGAATTTGACTGATGCTGTTGCTAGGAAGTTGATGGCGGTGATCATGAAGATACCGGTGTCATCCGTGCCTTTAAAACACGCCAGCAAGAGAAT
Source organism: Cyanobacteria bacterium DS2.3.42 (assembly GCA_013823055.1). GTDB lineage: Bacteria > Cyanobacteriota > Vampirovibrionia > Obscuribacterales > Obscuribacteraceae > QKMZ01. The sequence goes on along the minus strand of PNLN01000260.1, from coordinate 4,984 downwards.
TGTGGTGCTCCAGAACAGGCTCCAGAAGCACAGTGTAATTACTCCTTCGACCCAACTGCCGAACGCATCTCGCATGAACTTCATTGGCCAAACCCAGAGCGCTGCCATAATCGGTCCCACGAAGAACAGGTAATAGAAGAAAGCCATTTGGAATGCGCAGAGAATTGACCAACCAGTGGTCATTGCTGCATTTGTTGTGGTTAGAAGCGAGCGTACAGCAGTATTTGAGGACTCTATACTGGCGTCATCGCGGTTGGCAGGCACCATATGAAGTCCAGAACATGGGTCTTCCAGTTTGCCCCAAATGCGAGCTTCTGCCTTCGCAAAAATTCCCTGCGGATTTCTCGGTGTGAAGTCCCATGGAGGCGTTCTCAACGAGCTGTCGTTCTCTGATGCGTAGCGAACACCAAATGCTCGAATCTCTGCACACATGGCGTCTTCATACATGTCTGACCCAAATAACTTGTGGTACTCATCAGCAATAGTAAATTGAATGCTGTTGCCCAAGTCGATTGCGTAATTGCAAATCAAATAGCTTCCTGGGATGAGGAACAGGGCAATAATTGAGCGATTAATTCCTTCAATCGGGCTGACCTGTCCGACTATGGGAGAGCCCTGAGAGATAATTGCACGCGCCTGGCAGACGACTGCACCGGGCAGCAAGAGGAGAATGGCCATCGGCACAAAAACTTGATCGCGGAATCTGTTCCACTTGTTGCCGCCCTGTGCAGTGAAATTCTTCATGAAACGCGAGCAGTAGTCGATGGCTTGAACGGCCTGCTCTCTAGCAATGTCGCCGGCCGAGTTTCCTGCTTGGTTTGCTTGAGCCTGCCCGGAAGCTTTTGCTGATGGGGTCGACTTGTTTGGTGAGTGCGACAGACCCGCCAATCTCTCTGCAGCTAAGAATTGCGTCTTCTGAATTTGATCATCGGTAGCTCTGCGCGGGTCGGCCATAAGAGCTCTGGCCTTAGCTTCCGCTTCCTTCATGTAGGTCGTTTTGTAGAACTCATTCTGCAATATATTTGCGTTGTTCTGCCCGTTTTGGTTTTGGCTTTGCTGTCCGCCGCCACCACCGCCACCGCCGCCGCCACCACCGCCACCACCGCCGCCACCGCCGCCAGCGCCAAGTCCGGTACCAAAGGCGCCGCCACCTTGAGGCAGATATCGCTGCAGTTGCTGTTGGAGATTTTGATTGTTGACTTGCTGTTGCTGCTGCAAGGCGTTCTGTATACGTTGTTGGTGAGCTGCACGATGTGCTGCCAGCGCCGCCGCCTGGCCAGGAGGTGGTGTGAGCACATCCTGCAATGCTGCTTGCGGAATTTGAGTTTGCGGCGGTTGCCCAACCTGGCCCGTAGGCAGTTGCGCTCCTCCGCCCTGAGGCAATTGTGCTCCGCCGCCAGGAATGAACGGCAGCTGCGGCAGATTACCCAACTGGGGAAGCTGCGGCAATTGTATTTGCGGAAGTCCAATTTGCGGAAGTTGAATTTGAGGACCATTTGGCAGTTGGATCGCCGGCAGGTTGGCCGAGACACTTGGTGCCTGACCCTGAATGGTCGGCAATTGACCTTGCGCGCTTACTCCAAGCCTTGGCACCTGGGCCTTTAGAAGTGGACCTTGAGCTTGTAGTCTGCCCAACTGACCGTTAGCTCTTACCTGAGGCACAGTTGCCTGGACGTTTCCATTTACTCCAGTATTAAGATTGCCTCTCACATTGACGTTCAGCCCATTTCCACCAGCACTTCCCTGTACTTGCGCGTTTGAGCCTGTGACTCTGATGCTGCCCTGACCTTGACCGTTTGAACCCGAGGCGCTGACCGTGCCTTGTCCGCTTGAGCCTGTGACTCTGATGCTGCCCTGACCTTGACCGTTTGAACCAGAGGCGCTAACCGTGCCTTGTCCTTGTCCGTTTGAGCCAAAAAGAGTGAAGCCGCCCTGACCTTGCCCGTTTGAACCGGAACCACTGACACTGCCTTGCGCTTGTCCGTTTGAGCCGGAGACGCTAGCACTGCCTTGAGTTTGTCCGTTTGAGCCGAAAAGAACGAAGCCGCCTTGCCCTTGCCCTTTTGAGCCAGTGACGCCAATTCCGACTTGTGCGCTTCCCTTGCTGTTTTTACCATTCTTGCCATTGGCAAGCTTGCCCTTACTTTGCTTTTGCCCTTGATTCTGATTTTGCTGAGTCTGTGGCGGGTTTTGATGAATCAATTGCAGCACTGACTGTATTTGCGGTGCTGCCGAAGTGGAATATGGACCCGAACCGCCCGTCGAAATTTTTCCTCCCTGGGAAGATGAACCGCTCTTCGATCCACCGGACGCACAATTTGCCGAAGAATTCGCGCCCGACGAACCCTTTTTGTACTCGCAGTTTTTCTTAGACTGATACGCTCCGCCTTTCTTGCAATCAGGCTTTGCCACTTTCTGGCAAGATGGCGATTGAGCTGAGGCGCCGAGAGTCGAGAGCAAAATCGCTCCCAATGTCAGCAAGCTGCTGGCGGTTGATAATCTTCGGTGTTTCAAGTTACTCACTGTAGAATCTCTCCGGGTTGAAAACCAATGACTACGCTCTACCTTGGTGGTGCGGCGAGCCGCCTTTCTTCCCGCCACTGGCGCCATTTTCACTTGCTTCTCTGGCTTTCTCGAGCAATCTATCGACCAATTCGCCCGGTTTCAACTCGAATGGTGCAAAGGGTACGTACATCATCATTACCATGAAGCACATGAGCATGAGTCCTTCCCATTCGGTGTTCGGAATGTATTCACCGATTTCTCTGAGCCAAGAAATACGGGTGACCATGACGAACACGATCAGGACCCACCAGAATCTCCAAAGAGATAGTGTTACTACTGCATTTACCCAATTTATAAAGACTGGTTTGAAGAGTCTGCCCACACTGCCCGGCCAAGCATAAAGGGCGGCGGCGATTGGTCCCATAAGGAATAGGTAGCAGCTCATGGCCAGCTGGAATGCTGTGAGGATTAACAAGCCAACTCCCATGGACATATTGATCATGCCGGAAGCCATTTGGAATGTTTGATCTTTGAATTCTTGTGGGTCGAGACCATCCTTCAGCTGACCTTTAGCTTCTTTAGCTTCTTGCATTCCTACTGCCCATTGGACGATTTCATTGGCGCTGAACTGCTGAGCGATTGCATAAGTCATGGAGTTACCGACGTCGATCGAGTAGCTCATGATCAGCTGTGTAGAAGGAATGAGAAAGAGCGCAATCATAGCGCGGAGGATATGTCCCAACGGTCCACCCTGAGAGTCTTCGTCGGGATTGGTGAATTGCGACATCATGATCTTCATTTGAAGAATGACTGCGCCTGGTAGTAAAAGAAGAAGTGCCATCGGGACGTACACCTTGTGGTACATCTGCTGGACCATGCCGATCGCTTGCGAAACGGGGCGGAACGGAGCTCTGGTGCTTCCGGACGAACCGGCTGCTTCGTTGGCTACATTAATATTGCCGGCCAGGAGCATTGGAATGTAATCGGTGAGTGCATCGCAGTTGCCATTTTGCATGGCATCGCCTGCTCCCTGCATCTGACCTTGCATGTCGCTGACTGCGTTGGGGAGGGCTTGCTGAGGAGCGCCGCCGATTTGAACACCTGCATCGGTTGCGTACTTCCCACCGGAGCCAAGTTGGGCATTGTTTGCCGGTACTTCTCTGTATCTTGGTCTTCTTCTGTCGAAGTTGTTTTGATAGCCCTTGTTACCAGTGTTCGAACCTTCTGTGTTTTTCTTGCGTTGCTTGGACAGTTCGATGGTAAGTGTGTAGTCGCGAAATTTGGTTCTGTCCGGCGCCGGCTTTGATTCGTGGACGTAAGGGCTGCCTTCGCAGTTCGCATCTGGACGAGGCTGACTGTCGTGCAGAGCAGAAATAGGGTTGTTTCTGTTGTAGATCGCCTGAAGATCTTTAAGCGAGGTTGGTCTAGCAAAAGCTCCATCGGTACTTGCGCAAAACGCGATGACCAACAAAGTCAGAAGCGCGAAAAGCCGGGTCGTTTGACCTGGTTTTGAAGCTTTGCGGTTGTTGGTAAGGGAATTGCGAGTAAAAGCCGACTCGAACGGCGAAAAAACGCGGTTTTGCATTATGGGCTCTGGGGGCGTCAGGGCTACGAGGAAATAGTAGTCAAGGCTACGTGAAAGTAGCGTGAACGTCCTGAAACGCAGCCAGGCGCACGCTCCCAGAATTAATCTTCGAGAATTGAGGGTCGTTCGGGTCGATTTTTGACCCGACTATCTAATAAAAAAACGGAAAAAGGGAATCTGTACGCTTTCGGTTGGCTCTCTTTTTCAAAATCTCCTTGCTTTATAGGGAGTTTTTCTAAAACACGCTACTACCGGATGGACTGGACGGGATACTAGGACCACCAGGCGCTGGCTTGTGCCTGTGGTAGAGGAGCCGCCACCGGCGCTTGTGATTGGGCTCCGGGACCTCGCTGACGAAGCACTGAGCCCAGAGCGCGGTTGAGGTTGGGTTTTTGAAGCTCTGGGGCCGTTTGACCTTGCAGGTCTTTTCTAAAATCTGCAACTGTGACGATCGTTGCCTCTTGCGGTTCGAAGACTTGGTTGGTTTCCACACGTCCGAAGCCGGACGCAGCCATCTGGGGCACTGAGGCTGTCACCACTGGTAGTGGAGGTGGCGGGTAGTGGGAGGCTTGTGCTGTGATCACCTCAAGCCTCGAAAGCAATTGCCGAGGAGTCTGGGAGGTGCTGCTGAAACGCTGCTCTCTTTGAGCGGCGAATCTAGAATCTTGGTTCGAGGTCATTTCTATCTCCTGAAACGATGGGGAGCTGAGATTGTCTGTTTGGTTGGTAATTTCTTCCTTTACGTTATCTAGGTATATGAGGTCGGGATCTTGGATAGGAACACCGGCGGGGTATACCATGATTTCTTGAATGGCATTACCAAGAACGCTGCCGATGGTGTTTCTCTTCATTGGTGTTGAATTTCGTGGAGCTGCCGGAGGTTCGCTCACCCGG
>PNLN01000267.1 GCA_013823055.1 Cyanobacteria bacterium DS2.3.42 | reverse complement strand
CTGAGGCCATTTCGTCACGGGAAGTTTGGTGCGGCGCAGACCGAAAGCATGACCGCCCTGCGAGTACAAATGCATTTCCACTGGAACACCAGCCTTTCGCAAAGCTCGATAATAAACCAGTGAATGCTCTACTGGATCTACTCGATCGTCTTGACTCTGTAGCAAAAACGTTGGCGGTGTGTTTTTGGTTACAGGCACATGCGGATTCAATTCAAACTTTTTCTCGTCGATCCAAAGATGCCCAGGATAAATTGCCACCGCAAAATCCGGGCGACAGCTGACTTTGTCCGCCGCATCCACAGGCGGATACAAACGTTTTCCAAAATTCGTGCTCATCGCTGCCACCAGATGGCCACCAGCGGAAAAACCGATGACGCCAATTTTATGCGGATCAATTTTCAATTCTGCCGCTCGAGACCTAACAAGTCCAACGGTCCTCTGGGCATCTTGCAATGCTTCCTTAGATTTAGGATACGATCCTGATTTCGGAAACTTGCCCTCACCCGGCACTCGATATTTCAGAAGCACACAAGTAACACCCTTGGATGTCAGCCAATCGCAAATCTCTGTGCCCTCAAGATCGATCGCGAGAATCTGATAGCCACCACCCGGAAAAACAACAACAGCAGCTCCTGTGTTCTTGCCTTTTGGAGCATAGACAGTCATCGTTGGTTGCGATACATGATCGACATCAATCCACGGTCTGCCTGCAACCAGAGGTTGGTTAACTGTCTTCGTCTCTTCCTTCCCTACATCTCGCGCATCAGGTACAGCCCCCGGCCATATCGGCACTTGAGTATTTCCGAGAGCAGGTTGCCAGGCAAGACCTTGCATATGCACGCCCTGAGCGCCGAACGCACACACTAAAATGAAAGCAAAGGTCAAAAGCTTTCTCAAATTTTCCAACTCCCAAACTTTTTAGCATTGGCATATTAACCTATAAGCTAATAGAAGTATGGAATTTTAGATCTCCAATTCAAACAACAGCGAGCACCACCACGCGACAAAGTTGGGTCAAATAAACGGTTTCAGTGTGAGAAACCGTATTCCCAAATTCGAGATTGCAGTGCACAATCACAATGGTGGATTGTTCAGTGCACCGTTTGTGCCCTTGCCACCGTTCTTACTAATGTTTGGAACGACTCGTTTTCTGACGACATGTCAGTTGTTCCCGATTCTGCATAAAATAAGTTTCGCTCCTGCAAAAAGGGGCAAACGTTCCTAATTATGGTAAATCTTTCACCAATGCGGTTGGTGAGATTAGCCGTAACCTGAGGAAGCTCGTATCGCAATTGCTGGGGTTTAAAACATGCGTATTCCTGGTTTCAGTCTGTGGCATTCCCGTTCAAAGGCAAAGCCGAATTCTCGTCTTAATGCCGTTGTCGCGTGTGGAATCGTTTTCCTATCAATGGCTGTTGCCAGTTCGCAGGCTAACGTTCGTACAGTTCCGCTAGGTAGAAAACCAGCGCCACTTGCATACAGCAAAGCAAACCAATTTCACACATTCATCAGCACTGATAAACCGCTGTATCGAAGCGGCGAGAACGTCTATATTCGCGGCGTTCTGCTTGATGCTTCCAGCCACGAACCTGTTCCTGGTTTAAGAACGCAGGTATATCTTCAGGTAAAAGGTCCAAGAGGCCAGAATATTTCCACTGGATACACATCTATCCAAGATAGCGTCTGGTCCTACGGCTGGAAAGTTGCCGATGATCAGGCAGGCGGTGAATACACTATTCAAGCGACTTACCCAGGACAAGGATTTCCATCCGCAGAACGAAAAATTGACGTGCGCTCTTATCGTGCACCACGATTGAAAACACAAATCATTTTTGCGCGCGACGGATATGGACCTGGAGACAAAGTCGCTGCAACTCTATATGCAAAACGCGCAGAAGGAGGGATTCCTGCTGGTGCAAAAGTGACCATCAAACCATTGGTAGATGGTGCGGAGATAAATGGTGGCACCAGCACAGTTGATTCGAAGGGTCTTTGCAGAGTAACTTTCAGCTTGCCACAAAAGATTGAAAAAGGCGATGGCACACTCGCACTCGTAATAGAGGACGGCGCTGTAGTTGAAACGGCATCCAAGACAATTCCAATTGTGCTGCAAAGTGTCGATTTGCAGATGTTTCCGGAAGGCGGCGAGTTAGTCGCTGGATTCAAGAACCGTGTGTACGTTCAGGCACTTCTGCCAAATGGAAAACCTGCCGACTTGATGGCAAATGTCGTCTCTGCTGGCCCAAAGCAAAAAGCTCAAGCGCTGTTTCGCACAGAGCATGAAGGAAGAGGACGATTTGAATTTACGCCCGAAGCGAACAAACAATATTACCTAAAGATCTTGAAACCATCGGGCATCAAGAAAACATACGCCCTGCCAAAAGTAAAAACATCGGGCGCAATAATTCACTCCGAAAACGACATCATAAAAAACGGACAGCCAATTAAGCTGCAAATTGGCGCAGCATCTTCTTGTCGAGTCACAGTCTCAAAGCGCGATAAAGAACTAAGTTCTCGCATAGTAAGCTTCACTAAAAATTCCCACAAGAACCGCCTTCTGGTGCCCGTCGCACTTTCAATTCCATCTGATGTAGACGGAGTTTTGACAGTGACGGTTTGGGACGAATTCGACAAACCATTAGCGGAGCGACTTGTTTTTCACGAACCGGTAAAACCGTTGAACATAAGCGTACATGCAGACAAGAAATCATATGTTCCTGGCGACAACGCAAAAATTTCGATTCGAACCACAGACAGCACCGGAAGACCAGTTGCCGCCGTAGTCGGAGTAACTGTTACGGACGACAGCGTTTTACAAATGATCGAAAAACGCGATCAGGCACCGCGCCTTCCAGTGATGGTTTTTCTGGAGCCAGAAGTAAAGGATCTGGCAGATGCGCAGTTTTACCTCAATGCAGCAAACCCCAGAGCCGGATTGGCGACAGATTTGTTGCTTGGAACCCAGGGATGGAGACGCTTTGCACATTTAGATGAATTCGAATTTGTCCGGAAGTATGGAGACAAAGCCAAACGAGTGTTGGCAATCACTGAACAACCAAATGTAATTGGACGAGGCTTGTTTGGTACGCCGGTGCCCTCTGCAGTCTCACAAATAGCTCGACCGCGTTCCAGAGCTGGTCAAATAACCGGTGTGCAAACTGGTGGTTCTGTAGGATTAGGCTCTAACGTCTGGCGCAAATCGAATGACGGACAGTCGCATGGTGCACGGTTTCAGTATGCGCCCAATGTATGGAAAAACGAGGAAGCAAACACAAACACATTCAAACTGCCAGAAGAAATGGGTCGCGTTGAAGGTCCACGAGACGTAAACATGTTTCAGGTAGAACCAACAATAATCGACGAACGACACTACAGCACTGGTCGAGCGGAGCGTCATCAAAAGACTTCACCCACTTTGCCTGAAGGTGCGCCAATTCCAGACGGCGACTCTAACGAGTTCATCAGATATCGGAGGTCGAATAGAAATCCAATTTTAGGTGCAGAATCTAATAACCTGATGTTTGCCGTCAGAGAGTTCGTGCATCAAGTAAGACCGAATAGAAACGCGACCGATCGCGTCGACTTTGCAGAAACTCTCTTCTGGAATCAAGGAATTAAAACCAACCAAAATGGCGAAGCGACAATCAATTTCGGACTGAGCGACAATGTGACGTCCTTTCAGGTAGCTGCCGATGGTTTCAGCAATTCCGGCTCTATCGGAGCCAAGGCGATTGGCATCAAATCCGTACAGCCGTTTTATGCCGAAGCCAAACTGCCGTTGGAAGTTACCGCCGGCGATCAAATTCTTCTTCCGGTCAATTTGATCAATGGCACCGGCAATCTATTGTCTTCAATCGGGTTGAACATTGAGATACCTTCGACGTTCAAACTATTGCCCGTCTTGCAATTGCCGCAACAACTAAGAGCCGGAGAAAGAGCCAGATGCATTCAACCTATTAACGTTGGTTTCGAAAGAAATGCCGCCGTCGTGACGATAAATGCGAAAGCTGGAAATAGCATTGATAAGGTTGTTCGAAAACTCAAGGTAAAACCCGCTGGTTTCCCAGTTGAAATAACCAACGGAGGACTACTAGAGCCTGGCAAATCGACAAAATTCATATTGAAGGTTGAAGATGGCCTAGTCCCATCAAGTCTCACATCGAAGTGCGAAATTTATCCCGCGCCGCTTGCAAATCTGACAAGCGCGCTGGAAAGGCTGATTCAAGATCCGTATGGTTGCTTTGAACAGACATCGTCGACAAGCTATCCGCTGACGATGGCGCAACAGTATTTTCAATCGCACTCAGGTGTCGATCCGTCGCTAATAAGCACGTCCAGTGCAAAGCTTGAAGACGGATATAAGAAATTGATTTCATTCTGGTGCCCGGATCGCGGCTACGAGTGGTTCGGTCAGAACCCAGGGCATGAAGCCCTCACAGCCTACGGACTAATGCATTTTGCCGATATGGCCAAAGTTCGCACGGTCGATCAAAATATGTTTGCCACCACGCGTGCTTGGCTGATGAGGCAAAAGGACGGTAAAGGCGGATTCAGCCGCAAGGCCAGAAGTTCGCACTCCTGGATAGAAGACCAAGATTCTTCAAATGCCTACATTGTTTGGGCATTGATGGAAACAGGCGAACCTGCCGCCAACTTGAAGTTAGAACTTGCATCATTAAAGACTGTGGCTGGCAGGAGTCAAAACAGCTATGTGATCGCTCTGGCTGCCAACGCTTTTGATATTGCCGGAGATAAAGTCGAATCGCAAAAATTGATGCGGCGTTTGGCAACACTTCAGCGATCAAACGGCAGCGTTGATAAAATCACCAATTCTATTGTCGGCAGTTCTGGAGAATCACTGGAACTTGAAGGCACCGCACTGTCGACCCTGGCATGGCTGAGACATAACGAATTCGCAGCTAATGTTGAGAAGAGCATGACATTCCTGGCTGATTCCTGCAAAGCAGGTAGATATGGCTCAACTCAATCGACTGTCTTGACGCTACGCACAATACTCGCCTATGACAAGAAACACGCGCATCCAAAAGCACCTGGAAAAGTTCTAATTCTTGCCGATGGGAAGTCAGTTGGTGAAGTTGCCTTTGACCAAAAAAGTGAGGAAGCAATTAAACTTCCTGATTTGTCCAAGCAACTAACACCTGGCGAACACGAAATTGAATTGCGAATGGTAGGGGGAAGCATAATGCCGTACTCAATTGCGGCAAGCTACAACCGCTTTACGCCGGAAAGCAGCAAGAGTTGCAAACTGGATCTCAGTGTAAGACTCAATAGCGAAAAGGTTCGAGAAGGATCGCCATTAGAAGCAGTGGCAGTGGTTACGAATAAAACAGACGAAGTTCTTCCCACTCCCATAGCAATTATTGGTTTGCCGGGCGGTCTTGAGCCTCGCCACGACCAGCTCAAAGAATTGGTAAAACGAGGCAAGATCGATGCATATGAAGTGCGCGGACGAGAAGTCGTCTTGTACTGGCGCGGTCTACGCAAGAGCGAAAAGATTGAAGTGCCAATCAGTTTGATTGCGTCTGTACCAGGCAAATACACAGGACCGGCAAGCAGTGCATATCTCTATTACACAAACGAACACAAAAAATGGGTCAGTGGTTTGAAAGTGGAGATTGCAGCGAAGTAATAAACTCTTCAATCACCGCATTGACGGCGGCTGGCTGCTCTAGAGTAATTGCGTGTCCGCCCAGCGGAATGCGCGAGAATTTAGCTCCAGCGATTGATGTGGCAAGCTGCTCCGATCTGGATGGATCCATGCAGAGATCTTCGTCGCCGGCAATCACCAACGTTGGCACCACTATTTTGGATAACTCTTCGCGCAGGCTCTTACGAAAGATGACGCCATTCACTGCCCGCCAACTCGACCAACGATTACGGCTTAGGTGACTTATCAATTGAGCTTTGAGGTGCTTACGAGCAGGATCATTGAGAGTGGTCTTGCCAAAAATAATCGGTGCTAGTGGTCGTGCTACAGACCATGGACCGATCCATCGACCGAGGAAATTGAGCAACTTGTACTTTTTGAGATTTTCGATCGGATCCGTATCCGCAGATGAACACATAAGAACAAGAGAGCGCACCAGCTGAGGATGCTTGGCAGCCAGAATGATGCCGACAAAACCTCCCATACTCAACCCACAAAAATGCACCCTGCCAAGGTGCAGTCTTTCGATCAAAGCGACAACATCTTCAGTCAAGACTTCAAGGCTTATTGCACTTGCACTATCTTCGGCGCTTCTGCCCTGTCCCCTGTGATCGTAGGAGATACAACGAAATTTGCCTCGGAGCGCTTCCACTTGTGGGGCGAAAAGCTTGCTGTCGAGCAGCAGTGCATGACTGAAGATAATGGGCTCCCCCTGTCCGCCGGTATCTTCGTAATACAAATCCGTTCCGTTGACGCGGATGTGTCCCGTTTTAAAATCTGTATCGTGCAAAAGTTGAGGCATTCTCAATCAGGCTGGTGGTTTGGTGCTCACGCACTATAACCACCATCAAGAAGACTCGTCAACAAGCAATCTCAACAAACGATAGTGCGCAGAATGGGCAGCAAATGTTCCACAGAGTCAGCTTTTCAGCAATTTCGGCGAATTATACATACCGCGGTAGCATAATTCAGGTGACAAGCGCACTCTCTCTTATGGTGTAATGGAAGAACTTGGAGATAATGTTTCATGACGTACATTAAAGAACCAGTCGTTGAGTCACCAACTAACAGGCAACCGGGTCAAGATACCTTTCGTATCTTGATCATGGACACTCCGGAGCACACAGAGCTGTTAAAAACGGCTTGCAAGGAAGCTGGACATGCAGTTGTCGCGGCCCACTCGATTGCTGAGTCGTTCGCATTTCTGGATAACAAAGACCACGCAGATGTAATTGTCTGCGCCGCCTATCTAGAAGATGAATCGCTGTTTGATTTCTTAGGCAAATTGAGAAATCACCCTACGCACCAACATTCGAGGTTCATGATTCTCGCTCTCGAACCAGGACCGGCTGGAGTGCTCATGAATTACACGGTTGAAATTGCAGGAAAAGCACTAGGTGCCGATGCCTTTGTCAGAATGCCTGTCTTTGACGCAGAGAAGTTAGTGACTGAAATTGATAAGCTGCTGCCTGATATTCCGTCATTAGAAAAAAGCAGAATCGACGGCGAACTGTAGTTCGATAGCCAATTCTGCTTTAATAATTTGCTTTCACTAAACGCGCTCTACAAGCCAGAAACTATGCAGCTTCTTTCAAGTAAGGAGCCATTTGCGCTTGGATTTTGGTGCGCGCGCGTGAGATGCGGGACTTGACGGTTCCCAATTCAACGTTGGTGATGACGGCGATTTCTTCATAGGAGAGACCGTCTACTTCACGAAGAAGAACAGACTGTTTGAAATCTTGAGGAATTTTGTCGAGAGCAGCAGTCAAGGCGCTGACCAATTCTTTGCGTTGAAGATTGGTATCTGGCTGATTGCTGGTATCAGCAATGAATCTTTCCATTTTGTTGGCGCCGTCGTCAGACTCCATTGGCTCGTCGAGCGAGATGATGTCTTGGTTGCGAACTTTACGGCGCAGTTCGTCGTAGCAGAGGTTCGTCACGATTTGGCTCAACCAGCCTTTAAAAGCAGCTGGTGATCTCAATTGACCGATCGACTTCCACATTCTGATGTGCGCTTCCTGGATGATGTCCGATGTATCAGACATTTCAGGAAAACGATGGCGAACCATGGCTACCAGCGTCGACTGGTGACGCTTCAATAGTGTATCGATAGCACCCTTTCTCTCTGCCTGACAGGCGAGGATAAGCTCCACATCTGTCATCTCGGTCAGCTTCTTCTCTGGACCAACGAGTGAAAGGTGGCTTTTAGCAGTGGTTTTTGCTGAAACTACTTTTAAAGGGCGGTTCATGGTTATTGTCTCCAGTTGTACTTTTTCTTGTAAAGGACGCAGCAAAGCCGCACCGAGAAGGTGCATTGGTAGCGCAACCGCGCTCTGTAATTCGAAATCCGCATTTGGCTTGTACACACATCATGCCAAAGTGAGGGGGTACGGACAACACAGGTTTACCCTATAAAGGGCACCCTTGATTTCAGCCCTCCAGCACCCCAAACAGCCCAAACATTCAGCATCTTTACGATTGTAAAGGAACATTTAGGGAAAACATATGGGGTTAGCCCAGGAATAGGCAGTATCAGGTCAGACATGCAGCCGGTAAAAGCAGGCGATTTAGCTGTACTCGGTCTAGAAATCGCTTCTATATAAGAGGATAAAAGGCCCACGTGAGGAATTCGTGGACGAGCAATAACGCACATAAGCAAGGAAAGCAGGACCGTTATCCTGCTTTCCTCTATTGCTTGTTGGTCCCAACAGGCGAATGTTCGTCGCCTGAAGGCATTTCTACTTTGCTGAGTTAGGCGCTGCGACGTTTGCCTTTAGCGGGTGCTTTCTTGTTAGGCAAGGCCTTTACCTTCGCATCTTCCTCTTCTTCCTCTTCTCCCTCGATTTCGAGAGTAGCGGTCATTGTGGGCAGCGGCTCAGCCATCAACTCTTCTTTTCTCTCCTGCGCCTGAGTGGCAAGCTCTTCCAAGTCAGCGCCACTTTCGCGGAGCTTCTTGAACATTTCCTTCTCTTCCTCACCAACGTGATGTTTGACCAACTCACAAAGAACAGTTACTTTTGCATCCAATTCTTTGTCGCCACCAGATATTTGAGACAGTTCTGCCATCAAATATTTGACCATCTTGTGTTCGACATTAGCTTCACCAACAAGTTCTTCGCCTTCTTCTGCTTCTTCTTCAACGACAGGATAGACAACTTCTTCTTCTACTTTTGCGTGAACGTGGAGTTCCGTAAGTATTTCCTGAACAAGTGCTTCTTTTTCCGAGTCATCTTCTGCCTTCGAGAATTGGAAGAAAAGTTCGCTTACCTTTAAATGATCCTGATGCAGCAATTCGGTAATTTCCATCGCTGCCTTAGCCTTTGCTTTCGGCATGTGTTGCCCTCCTTAGATATAATCCCTACTGCCGGAGTGACAAATTCAATAGCCTAGAGTTCCTACAAAGTGGATTATGTTTTTAAGTCTTGACGCGTTTGCGTTACTACTTGTCGTCGTGCGCTTTCCAAAATCCTAGACAGGCTTGAAAAGGCGAATTAAAGCAGCGCCAACGAGAAAAACAATGCCACCAACTAACAAAGCTGGAATAAACATAACGTTAAGAACAAGGTTCAATACCAGCGTCAAAACAATACTAAGTACAAGACTTAGAAAAAGACTGGGAATCAGTGCAATTACCATGCTGTAGCCTCCGGGTGTGAATGTTTGATAGACAGTACATATCTGGCTTGGTTCCGCCCTCGAAGGTCCCAACCTTGATATATTAGTCATCGAAATAAGAGCAAAGAATCCTGGACACCGGTAACCCAAGCTAGATGCCGAATCTAACAAAATCAAGACATAAAAACCTTTGGGTTGCAATTTTTCTTTCGATCGCATGTGTGTCATTGCTGCAATCGACCAGTGCTGATGCGCACCGCTCTTTCTTCAAAGGATTGTCAGATCAAGCAAAAGGGACGCCAAGCGTCTACCAGACACCAAGAACATCGCGTCATTACACTCAGACTTCGCAATACTTGACGATGAGCGACGGTACCAAGATTGCCGTCGACATTTACTTGCCTGACACAGTCAAACAAGGTTCGAAACTTCCGACCATGTTTGAACAATCTCGTTATTGGCGAGTAATACAGCCCAAATCGTATTTGAAATTTCTCTATTGGACTTCACTTAGTTTGTATCGTTCGGAATTTTTGTCGCATGGATATGCATGGGTGGTAAGCGATGCACGTGGTGCCGGCGCGTCATTCGGCGATCGTCCATGGGAAATGCCACCGCTCGATATTAGCGACAGCAAAGAAATCATGGACTGGATCGTTAAACAGCCTTGGTCCAACGGAGATATCGGCGTTGTAGGACACTCCTATTCAGGCAACATGGCGGAATTCGCGCTGTTGAATAAGCATCCCGCTGTCAAAGCGGCAGGAATTTTGTCCAGCCCGTTCGATGTATATGCTGATGTACTGCGTCCTGGGGGATTGGTAAATCAACCATTTATCGACAACTGGATGCAGTTGAATAGAGACTTCGATTCCGACATGCTGCCGCGGAATTTGAATTTTCTGCGACCACTGCTCAGTCATATGAAGCCGGTTGATGAAGACAAAAACAAACGACAGCTTCGAAGAGCAGTGGCAGAACACAAGAAAAATTCTCCGATGTCTTTGGACAAATTGAATTTTCGCGACGACTCGCCATTAAGCGAAAAAGATCTCCATCCCACAAAGACGCGCGACGTTTCCGTCAAGATTCTCCAGAGAAGATATGGAATGGAGTATGAAAAGATGGGAGTCGATCCAATTAGTCCCAGTGATTATTGGAAAGAGTTTGATGCGGCGAGAGTACCCGTGTACATGAGTGCCGGCTGGATAGAGGGCTCAAATTCTCGCGCCGCCGTCAATAGATTCTTGAACTACACAACACCTGGCTCAAAACTGATTTTAGGACCATGGGAGCATGATTTTTTCAACATTAGTCCTTTTACGCAGGGCGGTCTGTCTCGTTTTCGTATCGATCGCGAAATGTTGAAATTCTTCGATCACTTTATGTTGAACAAAAATTCTTTGGCGAATGATGCGCCGGTCCACTATTACACGCTGGGTGAAGAGCGTTGGCATGGCAGCGAAACCTGGCCTCCGAAAAACAGTGCCAAAGTTTTGTACTTGGAGGCAGACACTTCAATGAAAGAAACACCTTCCAAAGTTCCGCAGAGCACTATTTATCATGTGAACAAGGAAAGCGGAACAGGTAAGAGTTCGCGCTGGGACTGCTTGTTGGGAAATGTCTTGTTTGATCCTTACCCAAGTAGAAAGCAAGAAGACAAGCTCAATATTTGTTTTGACACTGAGCCACTTAAAGAAAATTGGAGCGTAACCGGCAATCCGGTAGCGAAGATATTTGTAAAACCGAGTGGAAAAGATTGCGCGTTGTTTGTCTACCTGGAAGATGTCGCTCCCAATGGTTCGGTAAATTACGTGACCGAGGGTGAGGTTTTGTGTGGACACACCCTAAATGCCACATACCCCCTGAAGTACAAAACTGTTGCTCCTCTGCGTAGCTTCCGCAAAAAGGACTACAAGCCGTTTTCACCTGGGGAAGTTAGAAAGATAGAGCTGGAATTGTTTCCGATGTCTTACCAATTCAAAAAAGGGAATCGCATTCGAGTATCAGTTGCAGGCGCCGACAAAAATCATTTCAAAGTGCCATCATTTGTCCAACTGAGCGACAAGATCGAGATTATGTGCGGTGCACAGCATGCTTCGCAAATATCTCTCCCAGTTGAAAGCATCGGTTCGAATCAGGGCGCTTTGGAAAAACGAGTAACGGGTCAGCCGTTGAACCTTAAACGCGCAAAATAGGTTGTGAGACTTTAGTACATAGAAAAGGCCAGTCTTGGAAAACGATACGGGCTTCCATGAGAGCCCGCTAATCCGCCTTACGATGTCATTAATTTGCCCCACTCCGGCCTTACAATGTACGCGACATAAGGAAACCTAGAAGTAATCACCGTGTCACCAAAT
The DNA here is from genome assembly GCA_013823055.1 of Cyanobacteria bacterium DS2.3.42. GTDB lineage: Bacteria > Cyanobacteriota > Vampirovibrionia > Obscuribacterales > Obscuribacteraceae > QKMZ01. The sequence continues at coordinate 9,949 of PNLN01000267.1, read as the reverse complement.
ACAGCCTCGCCTGCGGGCGGTTGGCGCCAAAAGCTCTACCAAACTGTCTTCGAATCAAACACGCGCCTTGGACGAATTTTCGACCTGGTGCTCATTGTTGTGATTTTGACTAGCGTAGTCACTGTCATGCTGAACAGCGTGCACAGCCTGCGCGATAAATATGGTGAGTTTTTCCTGGCAGCAGAGGTCGTGATTACTGGAATATTCACCGCCGAGTATGTGTTGCGATTAATCTGCGCACCAAAGCGATGGGCTTATGCGAAGAGCTTCTTCGGTATTGTTGATTTATTGTCAGTCCTTCCGACATACATAGCGATGGTATCTTCGGCTGACGCGCATTATTTGATGATTGTGCGCATCCTTCGATTAATGCGCATCTTCCGCATTTTAAAGCTGGCAAGATTCCTGCATGAAGCTGAAACCCTGAAGAGAGCGCTTCAATTGAGCCTTCCAAAAATCACCGTTTTTGCAGCAGCGATTGTCGCAATTGTGGTTATCGTCGGTGCGTTGATGTATGTGGTGGAAGGCGAAGAACACGGCTTCTCCAACATTCCGATCAGCATCTACTGGGCGATTGTCACGCTCACTACCGTCGGGTATGGCGACATGTCGCCAAAGACACCTCTGGGTCAATTCTTGTCCTGCATCGTAATGATGCTTGGTTATGCAATCATCGCTGTTCCAACAGGAATCGTTTCCGTTCAATTACATCAAGCAGCGACAACAGTTTCAGCGTGCAAGAATTGCGGCGAGAAATCGCACGAACGTGATTCTGTTTTCTGCAGAATTTGTGGACACAACATGGTTTCACCGGAAGGTCCAGTCATGCATGTTCCGGACAAGATAGGAAGCTTGGAAACAGAACTGAGTATGTTTACCAGACGGTTTGACGACAAGAAGTAAGCCGCACGGAATTGCCGGGTATAACATCAAACGGAGTCTCTTAATTGCCGCTTGGGGTAAACTTGCTTACTGAAAAATCGAAAGGGTGCAGTGGACAGAGAAGATTTAAAAACTGCCAAGGAAATCGAGCTGGTTGAAAGCGGCTCCAAAGCAAACGCAGAAAAAATCCAAAACAAGCTAGATGCAAGTTTCGACAGTCGGTCTATAGAGGAAACTGTCAGCAGCAATCACGCAGAGGAAGAAACGCTTTCCTTAAATGAAAGTGATGCTGGGCCTTTAGATACGAAAAGCGCCATCCGAACCTCAGGAGAAGAAGATCGCCTTGTCGGCAAAATCATTGGCGGACACTATGAGATTCTTTCACTCATAGGGCAAGGCGGAATGAGCCTTGTATACAAGGCAAAGCACTTGCTTCTCAAGCGCAATGTCGCCATAAAACTTCTGACCGTCGGTCGTCAGTTCGATAAAAAAGCGATTGCACGCTTTCAAACAGAAGCGGAGTCAGCTGCTGGGTTGCAACATCTGAACATTTGCTCGACCAGAGAGTTTGGAATCAATGAAGAGGGCATACCCTTCCTCGTAATGGATTATGTTGAAGGCACCAGTCTTGGTGACACGATTTTTGAAGAGAAGAAACTCTCCCGCGAGAAGTCGATTGAGATAATGACTGAACTGTGCGCAGGGCTCGAACATGCCCATGCGCAAGGAGTCATACATCGAGATATAAAGCCTGCGAATATTATTCTTGCGAAAAACAAATCGGGCGGCGAAACAGTAAAGATTGTCGATTTCGGCATTGCCAAACTTATTCGAGAAGACGAAGCAGGGCCCAATCTCACGCAGACAGGCGAAGTCTTCGGCACCCCGAAATACATGAGTCCCGAGCAATGTCTTGGTAGCAGAGTAGACCAGCGCGCTGATATTTATGCACTAGGTTGCATTTTTTATGAAATGCTCTCAGGGCATCCTCCCTTTTGCGATGAAAGTTCCATTCAGATCCTTTTTGCGCACGTCAATAATGAACCGGCGTCACTAAGCCAAAGTTGTGGCAAACAGATTCAAGCAATTCTCGATCGCTGCCTGAAGAAAGATGTATCGCAGCGATACCAGAATGTTTCGCAACTTCTTGCCGATTTAAAAGCACTTAAAAGTGGCAGCTCTCTTGTTCATGCACGCCCACAAGGCGTCCAACCGAAGACCTTAATTGCGGTAGGAACCCTGGCGGCACTCATCTGTGTGTTCATATTTGTCTTTACCAGCATGTCACAGGGGCGCAAATCTACCGCTGAATACACAAAAACGTGGAAAGCGATGCACGAAGAAGCTGCTACTTACAAAGCCCATGATCTTCCGGCGGCAGAACGCTTGTTAGAGGAAAGTTTGAAAATTGCAAAAGAAAGCCGCAGCGAATCAATTATTGCTCTGACATTGCAAGAACTTTCTGATGTAGAAGGTGCCCAGGGTAAAACATCCGAAGCAGAGGAGCACAGAAAAGCGCTCGAAAGCAGAATCAAATTCGGTGATCTACCGAAATTCTTCCTTCAAATTGCGTTTCTCCTTATCTGCGTAGGTCTCGCTCTGATGATATTCATACTGGTTGTGTTTGGCAAAAAACAGACATCACTTCAGGATATATTTTCTAGGAAAAAGTGAGGCAGCTCATGATTTGCAGGAGCCGTTGCGAGCGGTAACTGGATTTGGAGAGTTGTTGGCCAAAAACATCGAAGAAACAGACAACGAAAAAGCCAAAGATCATTTGAGGAGAATTATTGCTGCATCAAAACGAATGCAAACACTAATTGTTCCAAACCAGGAGCAACCTGGCTACGAAACGGGCAATCCATTACTTCACGGTTAACACCGCGAATTAGCTTCGCGCGGGCTCCAATACGTTCAGTGCTGGTACGGCATTTCCATCGAGATAGGTTTCAAGCTGATCCAATGAAAATTGAACGCCGGAATAGAAGTCGCCGAAGTGTCCATACTTCGCACTCGCTTCATCAAAACGCATTTCATAAATGAGCTTTTTGAAGATGATCGGATCGTCTGCATAAAGGTCGACGCCCCACTCGAAATCATCGAAGCCGATCGAACCGGAAATCACCTGCGTGACCAGTCCATGATACGTCCGTCCGATTTTTCCGTGTTCCAACATCAGCGCCGCGCGCTCGCCAAACGGCAGCATGTACCAATTGACGCCTTCGCCACGCTTCTTATCCATTGGGTAGAAGCAAACGAACCGGCGTTGCGGGATGCGCGCCCACAAGCGGCCGGCATTGTGCGGAACCTGAGCTTGCGCTTGCACCATTTCGTCGAAAGCCTGGACCCACTCTTGCGAATTTGGCTTCAGGTTTTGCTCTGCCAGGCTGGCATGAATTTTGCCGGTTGCATCATAGAGACCAAGCTCTAACACCGAGACGTAAGACAGCGCCGGAGTCAGATACTCAGACAGGCGGATCTTGTCAACAACGGTCTGCGCATGGGCCAGACCTTCATATGTTTTGCTGTAGTGGGTGAGCATCAAATCGGCTTTGTGCCCAATCATCTGGGCGAAACCAATGTCCGTGCTGTCGCTGTTTTTAAGAGACTCAAAAGCCTTTTCAGCTTCCCGGACAATCTCCTGACGGTCTTCCTTGGGGAGCAAATCCCAGCCCAGGCGGTCGAACGAGAACATTCGGTGAAGTATCCACCAGCTGTCCAATGATTCGGGAACTTCGGGGTGGCGCATAGAATATGGCTCCTTACAACTACTTTTTGACGGTACTAGAGTACCGCAAGCGGCTTGGCTAGGGCGAAGATGCTAAGCAAGTCTTTGTCATTCAAGTGTTCCTGGGCTTTTACGGGCAGATTACGCCGAATTTATACTAATCAAGAGCCCGAAAGAGTCTAAAGATAAGCTCATTGATACTTTAGGACGGGTTGTAAGGTTGTATTCTAGGTAAGTTTTCAGGCGATTTCTCGTGAAAGGGTTAGTCGACAGCACATTACTCTGGATCTGCGCTCTTATTGTCGTGGCAAGCGCTGCCATGACATTGATTCCAATCGACCTGCTCAAAGAAGGAGACCTGTGCGGGAAGACTTTGCGCTTTCAGAGCACGGCAGACAAACTCGGCACCTACTTTTCCTCGGGTATGCCTGCAGACATTTTGTTGATTGGTTCATCGCTGTTTCTGTACCCGGCGATTCGATGTGACGATGCACTGGACAATCGACCGACGCGTTATGACGAAAGTTACGTCATCAAAAACATTTCCACGTATCAGTCTGCACGATATTTTGAAAAGCGCCTCCAGGAAGAGACGCATCAACCAATCTCAGTCGCTAATCTCTCCACCGCCGGCAGTACCATCTCCGATCAGTATCACGTCTTCAGAAAGGTTTGCACCTCCGGCAAAAAACCAAAGTTACTGATATGCGACATTTCACCGCGAGAATTTTTCGACCACACTTTGAGCGAACCGGCCAAAACACCTGTTTATTCCAAAATTGTCGATTGGAATTGTCTGGGTGATTTATTCGATTCTAAACACAATACCGAGGCGGTAGGCCAGTGCATGCTCGGATACGTTTGGAATTCCTATCGAGAACGAGCGACCATGCGCAATCTCGCTGTGAATTCTGCTGCGTGGCTGACAGGACATCCAGTTGACCTGCAGGGTGCTGTAGACGATGCACAACATAATCAACAAGAGTCGAAGAGCCTTCAAAACTATTTAAAAAAACTGCTACCAAGTCAAAAGACTAGCAAGCCAATTTATAAGCAGCCGAACATACTTGCCGAAGACTTGAAGCATTATCAATTCATGTATTCTCCGATCGAACAGACAATGATCGACACTCAATTCGTTTATCTAGAGCGCCTTTTGTCCGATGCGAAAAGAGAAAATGTGCCGGTCTGCCTTGTACAAATGCCTCTCTCCGAGCCTAATTTGCAGCTGCTTCCTGAAAAGGTTCGGGAGAGCATTTTTTCAAAGGCTAAAGTATTAGCGCAGAAATACTCTGCTAAGTACTGCACACCAGAAAGTCTTGTCACTTTTACCGCATCAGACTTCGAGGATTCCGCGCATTTGAACGCGGCAGGAGGGCGCAAGCTTTTTGACGCTCTAACTACTGAAACAACTCAGTTACAGAGTTGGTTGCCTAAGTCGGGAAACTCAAAAGTAGCCGATGCAATCCGACCCATCTGATATTTTTCGTGTCTAGAAATTCTCTTTGGGCGAAGTTTTTCAAAACTTCCGTCCAGCCACTTTTTCTCTCCAAAAAGTTTCGTCCATCTCAGGAATATAAGCCATCAACAACTCTTTCATTCGTTCGACCTTGCGTCTGAGCACCTCATCTTTCGAAGCTCGTTGCAGAACACGATCGTAGGAGACCATCAGATGGCAAAAGACCTCCGCCTTGTCCTCGGCAACTGAATACCGTGCATAGTCGCTAATGAAGCCCGGAGTCTCTGACTCACTTACGGACATTCGGTGGTAGGGATCATCAAATTCCCGTGGCAGAATCTCCTGCGGATTGTCTCCCATTATGCGATGCAATTCCGCTGCGGCATCAAATTCGTATTTAAACTGTTCGCCTTGAATTCTCGTCCAATCGGGATCAACATATCCGTGCCACGTATCTCGAAAGTCGATTGCATGGAACAGCTCATGATGAACAGTCCGCCTTCCGTGCAGCTCATCGGTGCTCAAGTCCGCAAGATCAATGAAGAGAGTATCCACATAATGAAGACCGACTTTAAGCGTTCCTCCCGCCGGCTTACGATCAACAACAAGATTGGTGCACAGAATTATTTGCTCGATCTGAGTTTTTTCAATTGCTTCTTTTGGATATATCGACAACTCATCAATTATGATTCTGCCTGCCCTGCTTAACTGTTCTGAGGTGGGCTTGTCGTAAGAAAGATCCTGGCAATCCAGCTGATCATCGGAAACAAACTTGACACCGTATTTCTTTCCAAGATCACTCAATGCTGGATCTGAAGTCTCGGCAGGTTGAAGTTCGTAAACTCCAAGAACCTTGGAAAAACATCTCTCTGCGGCAACACTGAGCTTTCGAAGGTCCATTCATAACCTGCATCATTGGTTTGATCACCCAAACAAAGTATTTCACACTTTTCAACCAGACATGTTCACGTAACGTCGCAACAGCCGAAATTTGGCTGTTTCCGTTTAGAATAGCGGTCTCAAAAGTTTGGCATCAGGAGACAAAAATGGTCACTTTGAAAGACGCGAAAGCCGTTATTGAAGCAGCAGAAAAGAAAGCAGAAGCAATTGGCCAGCCCATGAATATCGCCGTTGCGGATGAGGGCGGCAACCTGATTGCGCATGTTCGTATGGACGGCTCATGGTTAGGCAGCATAGACATCTCCATAAAAAAGGCTTACACGTCGCGCGCATTCGATATTTCGACAAAGGATCTCGCACAGCATTGTCAGCCCGGCAAGGATTTTTACGGTTTGAACACTTCCAATAATGGCAAGATCATGATTTTTGCCGGTGGAATCCCGCTCAAGCGTGATGGAAAAATAGTCGGTGCAGTTGGTGTCAGCGGAGGCTCCGGAGAACAGGATCACGCGGTAGCCGAAGCCGGTGTGGCGGCGTTCAAGTAAGGAGCTAGTCATACATTAAGAAGTGTTTGTTTTGGTTTGCCGGCACTGCTGGCCGACTTACGTCACAGCATGCAGGTTGGCATCCTCACACGGACGTGCGCATTGCTGGTCCATTTCCCCATGCGCCAACATCACCTGTTGCAGAAGCTTCTTCCTGGCGTCGGAGGCATCGGCAAAGGCCAGGCGTAGTGGACCTGTGAGCCCCAGCGCTTCATCTTTACGAGGCAAGCAGGAAAGAACCTCCTCTTGCCACTTTCGGTGATCTTTAATCTCGTCTTTTGCCATCTCAACTATGTTCTCAAGCTCGCTCCTGCGAATGGTTTCAGCTACATCGCGAGATTTTGAAACCGTCTCGGAGATTAACCTCGAGTACATATCAAAGACTGACCTTGCTCCCAGTACCACGTAAGCCGCTAGTTCGTACTTTTCTTGCGTCACTAAGTTGCGAACGAGCCGCTTCGATGCACACTGCTTCTCTTGCATGCCACACCTGCTTGGCCCACTGAATTTTTACTGCCTGAATTGGTTCCTGAAACGAATTTAGTACACCTATGTATGCCACCGCCTAGCAAGCCGGTAACTCCCTTAATAGAGTGTCTTTTCAGCAACTACCGCGGGAATTTAGAAATCGGGCCCGATCTCGAAAGAGTGATGACTTCTCAGTGAGACGTTAGTTCCCGCAGCCATCGGCCGGAAAAATTTCGATAATTCGGGAGCTTTCGTCCGACTGAGGAGTCTCCGTAAAAAACCAACAAAGAGGGAAGACTTTGAAGACGCGCGCACCCAAAGCTCTCGGACTTGCTTTCTGCACTTTGATGCTACTGCAGCAGACTGTCATGGCAAACGGGCTGAGTCCAAAACACGTCGATGAATCTGCAAGAGGACAAACTAGCGCCGCAGTGGCAGTTGAGCGCGCTCAAAAGCCTGCACCGAAATTTGCACTCACGCTTGCTGGTGGCGGGGCAAGAGGTGCAGCCCATGTAGGAGTATTAAAGGTATTGGAAAGGGAAGGACTTCGCCCGGATTTTGTTTGCGGCAATAGCATCGGAGCAATGATTGGAGGTCTTTATGCTGCGGGTGTACCCGTCAGTGAAATCGAGCGCCTCGTGCTCTCTGGCGACTTCAGAAAAGCGTTTTTCCCTCACAACAGGAAGCTAAAAACAGTCACATATGGAGCGAAATATTCTCTGGCACGCCTGCTTCTGTTTAAGCCAGGAATTGGCATTTACAGCGGAAAGTCGTTGTCAAATTTCGTAGAGAAAAACCTGCCGTCAGGCGTCACCAACATTGAAAACATGCCCATCCAATTCGCCGCATCGGCTGTGGATTTGCTCACAACCAAGACTGTTTGGCTCACAAAAGGCGGCATTGGCGAGGCAATTCGAGCGTCCAATTCTGTGCCGGGATTCTTTCGACCAGTGAAAGTGGGAGAGCAGGTCCTAGTGGACGGCGGACTGAGAGCGAATCTGCCAACCGAAATCGCAGAGGCTCATGGCGCACCAATAGTGGTTGCGGTCAGGCTGCAAGCGTATTTAGAACCTGTTAATCAGAAAGAATATGACACCATATTGGACTACGGCGACAGGCTCACAAGTATTTTGCTTGCGGAAGCCGAAACGCGAGGAGCAAGCAAGGCAGATGTAGTGATTCAGCCAAACCTGCCATGGATGAGAATAACAACGTACCGTACGAAAGAATTGGAAATGGCAATCAAGGAAGGCGAAGCTGCCGCGACAAAAATGCTACCACAGCTCAAAGCTTTGACACGAGAGCGCTCTGCTCTTGCCACTCCCGCTGAGAACGTTGGCCAAGCAAAGGATACGTTCTAAGCTTTCTCCGCTTACAGGCTTACTGCGCCTACAGGCTTTTTCGGCGTTCTAAATCTGCTAACCGATCGAACCCATTGGGATTGAGTCGCAAGAGGCCGTTGGAGAGAATTGCTGTGTGCGGTTTCGGTACTGCAAACGGAGACTCTCAACGACTTGATGATTGCTGTCAGTGATCGAAACAAAGCCGTCAAAGGGCATTTTTCTAGCGGTTTCAAGATCAAGTGCCGTTTCCATAAAGAAAACAGACAACTTTGGATTGTTCGCTTTGAGTGTCTTTAAGACTGATACCGTGAGGCTCAATGAGGCACGAGCGGAAAGTAAAACTACGTCGCAGCCTGATTTAGCGACTTGCGAATTTAAATTGCAGGACTGCAGATCGCTCTGGCCAACGACGTCAATGCCAGTTGCCTGATTGAGTATGACAGTGAAGGCAACGCGCAAAAGTTCGCAATCGGACACAATGAATACTTTCATGCCACCATCTAAATATTTCTTGCCGTCTATACAGTATGAGTGAAAATGGGCTTAGAAACATCACCCCTTAGGGCTAGTAGATGCGAAAAACTACCGAAAGCTCACCTCGAAGGGCGATGTCCGCTTCGATTGCGAATTCTATACTCAAAGTGGGGTTGGTATTTTGTGAGCAAAAATTGGAAGACTCAGCTTCGCCTGAGCCGCATGAGCAATCAGCGGCGGAGAAGGCACAACATGACTTGAGAAACATGCTGTTTACGACCAAGCAGATATACGAGCTATGGTCCGAAGGTACCTTTGGTCCTGTTAGCGAACAGCAAGCTGAGATCTTAAACCTGCTTATTGCCGACAACAAAAGAATTATTGAGATTCTCGGACTACTTTAGAAAGAGAATTATGGAGACGAGTCCATCATTGCCCCGGACTTAATCGCCGTCAGGAAAGGGCATGCGTGAGCTCTCATGCCCTGTCCAAGCCAGGTGAGATCAGTAGAGGCGACAATGAAATCCAGATTGTCTTCATAGACCCAATTGATTCCAACATTTGGTGCGTGTTTTGCCATCGACTCTTCAAAATTCCGTTTACTCTGCGCCGGCCATGGCGAACTTTTACACTTCGCCAGTTTGACCTTACGCAACTTCGGCATTTTGGCCAGTGACTTCCACACCTCAGGCGAAACATCAGTTTCCGAAAGATCGAGATACTCCAAATTCTTCATTTTGGAAAGATGTTCTACGCCAATATCCGTGACGTCATTCCAGGCGACGTCAAGGATCCTGAGGTGATCTGTTTTCGCAATTTGTTTTAAGTCATCGTCATGCAGTTCGCATTTCACAAACAATACATGGCGCAATTGCGGCATTTCGGGAAGCTTTTCTATCGCCAGTTTGCCATCTTTGACGCAAGTGAGATCCAGGCAATTGAGATTTTTCAATGGTGCATATTTGAGAGCTTCTTTGCAGTGCACACCAGTGAAGCCCAGATTTAAGTAGAGTAGTTTCGTCAATTTGGAAAGCGTGTGAGCATCGCGATTCAAAAATTCCGTGTCGTACATGTTCAGGCCTTTTAATTCCGTCATCGTCCCTACTTTTTCGAAAATCGCAGGGGATGCAACTTTGGTCGTGTTGTAATC
>PNLN01000017.1 GCA_013823055.1 Cyanobacteria bacterium DS2.3.42 | reverse complement strand
TACCAGCAGTGGAGACGATGTTTTCGCTCCGGCGCTGCCGGCAGATTCTGTCTCGGAGTTGGGAGCTGGAGACGCTTTTGTAGCCGGAATGATAGCTGAATTGCTCGTTTGCGCAGGCAGCAATTCAAAAACCGATGCCGATTATCTACACAAACTCAAGAAGGACGATTGGCGTCGCGTGTTGACTGTCGCCAATGCTGTCGGCGCCCTTTCGACCCGCTCGATGACGGCCTGGGAAGCGCTGCCTAATCGAGAAGAGCTGTCTGCATTAGTGAAAACCGTAGTCTGAGCAGCCGTTTTCACATGAAATCATGCCCTTTCGGGCTATATTTTTCCAGAATGTAAGGTTAGACTATTCTTTGCATATTCTCAGTTCATCTTCTTCTATGCGCAGGTGACCTTATGATGGAAGCCATAGCCAGTCTTGTGGGCATGTTTCATGTCGCATCAATCGTGGTCATTGTTGCCCTCGTAGCCTTTTCGCTTCTGGCGATTTTTCTTCTGCTCAAAGTCTGGCAGCCTGACTGGGACGGCAACTAGTTTTTTCTGTTGGCTGAACTCTGAATCTAAGGCGATATCACTTTGTCTGCAGAAAAGAGATATTCGCAGATGGCGTACATATTGGTGATTTGTTCTTTGGGAATTTTGTCGTTCAAACCGTAAAATTCAACGCATAATCCGCAGGCAAACACGTCGACGCCGGCCTCGTGAAAGTCCGTCAGAACTTTGTATACGGATGAAGCCGGGTCCATGAGCCGCACGCCCGTGTTGGCGAGCAATATTGCTTGCGGTCTGTGACCTGCCTGTAAAATCGTTTGCAAGAAGACATTGATGAGATTGACACTGAAGTCTCTGTCGCCTTCTCCGAAAGTGTCTTTGGCAATAAACACGACAGTATTTGTCTTTGCGCTCAAAGCGGCGCCGTTTGATGGCTTGGCACCTGTCGATACTGAGTCTGGCTGCGATTTTTGAGTGGCGCTATGGCTATGTCCTGGAGCGCCATCTGGCTTCTTCTGGCTGGCAGAACCGATTACGACCTGGTAGCCGTTCTCGCATTCATTTGACTCGAGGCTAAGTCCCAGTGAATTAGCCAGGCGAGTTAAGTTCATCACATTGATATCGCTGTCTACGAGTACTTCAATTGCCCCTTCGGGTTTTCCATCCAATACCTTTTTGGTACGCAATACCGGCTCGGGACACATGAGTCCTCTCAGGTCAAGCTTTTGTGAGACAGTTCCAGTTTGAGAATTCGCATTGTCCTTGCTCTCTTGCTCGCTCATTTTCTCACCTCGATTGCACCGGGTTTTCCGGTTTGAAATCCACCAATGATGCTTGCCGTCAATCCACTGTCGGTAAGTTCTTTCAAAAGCCGCATGGCAGGCTCTTCTTTTAGTGCGAACATGAGCCCGCCCGACGTTTGCGGGTCGAATAATAAATCCTGAATTGCAACATCTATATGCTCGAGATTGATAACAGATGGACCGAACGTATTTCTATTGCCGTATGCACCGGCAGGCACAAATCCTTGACCTGCCAATTTGACGGCGCCGGGGAAAAACGGCAAAGCATCTATATATAAGTACGCCGACAAACCACTTGCTAATGCCATCTCTGTTGCATGCCCGATCATGCCAAAGCCGGTAATGTCGGTGGCTGCACTCGGTTGGTATTTCTTTGCAATCTCCAGGGCGCCCTTATTCAAAAGCGTCAGTGAAGTCAAAAGTTGCTCACTCTCTTGCTTGGAGAGGCTGTCACCCTTTAAGCCCAAGAGCATGACTCCAGTGCCAAGAGGTTTTGTAAGAACAATTACGTCGCCCTCTTTTGCACCGCCATTGGTGAGTATTGATCTCGGATTGATAACGCCGGTAACGGCCAGTCCGTAAACCGGCTCAGGGCCTTGTATGGAGTGACCACCTGCGATAGTAACTTTGGCTTCTGCGCAAGCGGCATGGCCGCCTTGCAAGATTTCTTCTACTACTTCAAGAGGGTAATCGCAGGTTGGAAAACACAGTATGTTGAGGGCGATCACCGGATTTCCGCCCATTGCGTATACGTCGGATAGCGCATTAACAGCCGCAATGCGCCCAAAGAGGAAGGGATCGTCTACTACAGGCGGGAAAAAGTCTACTGTTTCAATAATTGCAATATCTTCTGTAATTTTGTAAACAGCGGCGTCTTCAAAATTATCCAGACTGGTGAGGAGTTCCGGGCAATGCTGTTTGGGAAGCGAGCTTAGAACTTGCTTCAGCTCGAGAGAACTAATCTTTGCCGCACAACCAGCGGCTTTTACGTTGGCTGTCAATTTTCTTGAAGATTCGTTATTGCTTGTAGTCATTTAGTCGTCATCATGGTTATCGCAAAGAACCCGCATGAATACTGGATATCTTTGAGTGGGTGTGCTGTAGTGCCTTTTTCTTCTTTCGTGCAGGACGTTATGGCAAGATGATGAACTTGTGGGCGCTTCCTGCAAACCCGCATGATATGCAGTTCTTGATGTGACTCGGTTTTCGCCATTCCAAGAAACCTTTTAACTAAATTCCTACAGCTCTCGTGAAAATGTGGCGTTTGAGCCATTCCAAAACGTGAGTGAGTAGCGTACATTTATCGATGGAACCCACCTCGCAAACTAGCATAGACGGTGGTCCTTGCGTACGTCTATTTCGCGTTCGTGGTTTCGTAACTTTTTCTACCCCACTCAGATATTTAAGAAGGATCTGGCATGCCAAAGAAAGTACTTGTGGCGCTTCCTCCCGGATTGCTGGAGCAGATTGACAGCGTTGCTCAAGTTGAGCACCGCACTCGCTCCGATTTGATAAGAGAGGCTCTCAGGCGTTACATTGACGGGTTCAAGCGCACTCAGGGACCGCGCATGTCCATAAGCTCCGTCGGTTCGCAGAAAATTGCTTTGCTTACTGAGTCTGAATAGATCGCATTAGATTTGAATAGGTCTAATTCGGCCGTATTAGTCCAACGTTAATTCACATAGTAGTTTCCCCACTGAGTCTGTTGACTTCCGGGTGGCTCCGCAATACGATCCTTAAGTTCGGCGTAAAGGGCCCATACGGCTTTTCGAGCGCTGGAAGTGTAATTAGATCGCATTGAAAGGTCCAAAAACGGCATAAACAATGCAGTGGGGCAACATACTGGTATTCGAAGTCTTATTCATAGCCACAGTGGCTATGGGTTTGGGCTTTGCACGGATGCCTCGCTGGTTGCTAAGACGCAAGCTCCAGAAGGGTTTCCCGTGGGGCTACTATGCCGACCAGATTCCTCAGTCGGACCCCTACATGTTTAACGACAAAGACACCAATGACTTCCTGCATGACACAGGGCTGGAGTTCGGTGGCTTCGAAGGGGCTGGTGACTTTGGTGAGTTCAGCGGATTCGGCGAATTGGGCGAATACGGTCAGACCTTCTTTGGCGGCGATGGCGGCGGCGGCTCCATGGGCGAATAGACTTCACATCCCTATCTCCTCTTTTGCCTGAAAGGTAATAAAATTAGGTGACAGGGAGGGACGCCTTGGCGGATCCGAATTTTCTCTGGCTGTACGGATTCGTATTGCTTATCGGCGGCAGCCTTTTTACTAAAGACAAGATCAAGCGGGTCCTTCTCGGGGCTTTACTCGTCTATGCGACTGCATTTGTAGCGCAGGGACTCTGGGCATCGTCACACAGCCCGGCAAAGAGCGCAAAAGGCGGATTGGGAAGCAGCAGCAATGCCGAGGTGCTGCTTAAGTTCGAGTCGGCAATCAATACTTTTCAGCGCAATGCCACTTCTCTGGTGGCCGGACAGCCCATTGAGGTGGTCAACAAGCAAAGAGAAACTATGCTTGCGCAGGCCGAAGAAATGTTCAAGAAGGCCTCCGCCGATACACCCTCTGACCCAGTATCGATGGCGCGCGTCGTTGTCATCGCTCATGAGATCGGCCATCCCACCAAAACCTACAGAGAGCGTTTGGCAGCGCTGAATACTGAAAAGTCAAAAGCGCTCAGTCAAATGCTTGACGATCTCTATGATCATCCAAAGTCGCTTGATGCAACGCAACGCAAGTCACTAGCAGCAAAAATCGAAACTGAATTCAGTGGTTGGTTTCGCTCGGTTTCATTGATGAGGCTTTATCGCGTAACAAAGCAAACCGAGCCTTTGAAGAAGGTTACAGATGAGTTTGATCAAGCCAACATGCGTTTTGTTGCGCGATTTACGATGCTCATGGGTTTCATTATTTTTGCCTTTCTGGGCGGACTGATAGTCATTCTGGCAACGCTCTTCACCATGCCCAGGCGTGTGACCGCTCCGGAACACCGTGAGCAAGTAGCGTCCCCTCAAAAATTTAGCCCTCTTACCATCTATGCGGTCTTTATCGGGTGGCTTGCCACGCAGCAGATAATCGGCGTAATCGTGCAGACCGCACTCAAAGACGTTCATTTGCTGCAACAAGGGGCGATTGTGGCCGGCACGGCGACCTTTTTGCTCTATTTGATAACGAACGGCCCAGGCGTACTCTGGGTTTATTTTCTGGCTCTCAAACCACGTGGCATCAAATTTCTAGAAGGCGTTCGATTGCGCTTTAAAGTCGATCGAAATGGTCCTTTTCGCCTAATTGTCTACGGATTATTCACCTGGATGGCTGCTATTCCCTGTGTGGTAGTTGCCTATCTGATAGCTGCAAAATATCTCGGCTCTCAGGGGTCGAGCAATCCAATCATCTCAGTGGTGATGCATGCGGCGCGCACCAATAACATCGCAGCGACTATGATTTTCTATGCAACGCTTGCCGTTCTGGCGCCCATTTGCGAAGAGATTCTCTTTCGTGGTTTTCTTTATTCCGCGCTGCGCAAATATTGGGGAATTTTGCCTTCAATGCTGTTGTCAGCCTTTGCTTTTGCAGGCATTCACCTTGATGCAGGAGGCTTTTTGCCTCTCTTTACTCTGGGTATGCTTTTTGCCTTTACTTTTGAGCGTACGCGCAGCATATTGCCTTGCATGATTGCGCATGGCTTATGGAACGGCGGTACTTTTACCATGGTGCTGCTGGTCTTCTCTCCTTGAGCCCGTCGCTTGCCGACTATTTTGTGCGCCATTATGGGCATATGGAATTTAGAGCGATATCGTTTTAAATTCCAGGATAGACCTGGCTAAAACGAGCTTTCTAACTCACTTGAGGGACCGAAGGCGACCATGGTCACTGCCAAGCCTCAAATTGCAATCAAGCTGGTGTCCAAGCCGTATTCGACTCGGGCTGCATTGGGTCCGCTGATGGTCGGAGTCGGCGTGGGCTGGGTTTTTGTAGTGCTCTGGTTGTGCACGGGCATATTTGCACTTTTGAACAATGTCTATTGGGGCTTGACTCTTCTCGCTTCAACATCCGGCTTCTCGCTAATTCTGGGATTAATGACCCACTCGATGGTCAGAGATGCTTACAGAAGCTTTGTTTTTGAATTGACCGATTCAGATGCGGTTCTCTACGTGCACGATCGGCTGAAGAAGCGCACATCCACGCAGATGGTGCTGCTCGATGACGTGAAGTATGTCGAATACTATCCGTATCGAGATTCCTCATCGATGATATTGCACACTGCCTACGCGCAGATGGAAGTGCCCCTCTGGCCGATGGGAGAGCAAGTCAGAGACATCATGGATTTTCTGGACGGGCGCGGGCTGCGCATCGTCAACGTGCAGTTCGACGATGTAATTCCTGATTGATCGAAACGACTGGTTATCCTGCGCAAAGGCAATTGCGTGGCAGGCCTTTGCTCCGGACAACCAGTCGTTTCTACCCTTGCAGTTATCGCTTTCCGTTATTAATCTCAGGAAATGTCACGGTAAAGCACGTGCCTACCCCTTCTGAGCCGTCTTTTACTTCTACTTTGGCACCGTGCGAATTGGCTATTTCTTTGACTATGGACAAGCCGAGACCGCTGCCGCTGGCGCCATCTCTGAGTATTCGATAAAAGCGCTCGAAGACTAGTTCTCTTTCATTTGCGGGGATGCCAGGTCCGTTGTCTTCCACAGACAGGCTCGGGCTGCGCAGTTTGGAGAGTCTTACTGTTACTTTGCCGCCTTCGTGATTGTAGATAACTGCGTTTTCAATAATGTTCGTGACCAGTTCTCTCAATCCGACCGGATCTCCGTCGATGAAGATCGCCTCTGGTGGTGATTCGAATCCAAGGTCAACTTTTCGCTCGATTGAAAGAGGCACCAAATCCTCAGTTACGCTGGAAACAATTTCGCTGAGATCGATCGATTGTCTGGCCGCTTGTGAAGCAACTCCCGGTTCCGAGCGCGCCAGCGTCAAAAGTCGAATGATCAAGTTGGACATTCGGTTGATGCCAGTGTGAAGTTGCGCCAGGACTGAATTGACGGAAGGATCTTCATTCATTTTCAGCGCTAAATCTGCATATGTTTTCAAACCGGCAAGTGGGGTGCGCAATTGATGCGCGGCGTTGGCGACAAAACGCCTTTCTCGCTCGATTTCATCATTGAGCATTTTGAGCAGTCCATTGATCGCACCGACCAGGGGGCGAACCTCGATAGGGGCTGTACTTTCAGAGACTGGACTGAGGTCTGTGGGTGAGCGTGAAGCAAGAACTTTACTCAATTGCTGCAATGGATAAAGACCTTGCTTGATGCCGAACCAAACTGCAATGCCACCACATATGATCAAAATTAACTGCGGCAGAAGGACCGATACAACGATGTGTGTGACGATCTCTCGGCGCGCGTTGCGGGTTTCGGCAACTTCAAGAATGAGTGTCTCCGGCTTTGACTCGGCGTCGTCGTCATCATCTGGTGTTTCATCTGCAAAGTGACTGGCGACTGGAAAAAGCATGGTCAAGACTCGCACTTCTTTGCCATTTAAAATGCGTGTTGAGTAGTGGGGTTTATCAAAATCTACAGCACCGCGATCGAACGGCAATGTGCCATCACCGGCGATGCGTTTGCCGTCCATTGTGTAGATCTGATAGAAGAATGTGTCGCGATAATTGTGCTTCAGGATCGATTGTGCAGCAGGTGGCAAGTCTACTAGCACCTTTCCGCCTTTGTGACGTACGCGCGCAATTACCGAGTCTGCAGAGTTAAGCAGCCCTTTGTCATAAATTTCTCGCGCCAACAAAATTGCGGCGTTATAGGCAATGAACGTACTGGAGGCAGCAATTGTTGACAGTGGAATCAAAAGCCACACGAGAAGCTGCTTCCGGATGGAAGAGGTCATGCAGGTTTCTCAAGCATATATCCCAATCCGCGAACTGTACGCACGTTGATACCTGTCTTTTCGAGCTTCTTGCGCAAGCGGTGCATGATAATTTCCAGGGCGTTGTGCGACAACTCGGCATCCCAGGATGAGAGGTTACGAATCAATTGTACTTTGTTGACGACTTTGCCGACGCTCTTCAAAAGTTGCTCTAGAACCGCCAGCTCGCGGGCGGACAGGTCCAGGTTGTCGCCATTTATAGTAGCCCGACGCTCGACCGTGTCGAATTCCAGCCCCCCGACCACAATCTTTGTCATATTGCCCCATTGCTCCTTTCTGAGCAGGGCTCTGATGCGGGCCTCCAGCTCCAAAAGCTCAAAAGGCTTGCTGATATAGTCATTTGCCCCACTGTCGAGTCCGGTAACCCGGTCTGTAACAGTGTCTCGGGCGGTGAGGATGAGCACGGGCGTAGCCTGTCCTCGCGATCTAAGGCGTTTCAGGACTTCAATTCCATCCAATTGCGGTAAGCCCAGGTCAAGAATGACCAGGTCGTATGGCGTCACTGTCAAAGCTTGATCTGCGTCTGTTCCCGACTGAACTTGATCGACTACATAGCCGCTGTGTCGCAAAGCAAGTGCAACACCCTCAGATAGAAAGGAATCGTCCTCGACCAGAAGTAGTCTCATGGCAAACTCCTTACCTCGAAACCTAGTTGTATAAAGCACAGTTTGATGATAGCAAAAGACTGTCACCCTGTAAGGGGAGAGAAAGCTCGACGAAAGCTATTCCTGCCAGTTTAGTTCGCAGTTTTCCCAATTAAGGCGCGGCGGGAAGGCTTGTCGCGCAAGGCTTGCGAAAGGTTGTCCTAGGCAGATTCGAGAGCCAGGCAAATCTGGTTGAACCAATTGCTTCTAAATCTTCCCTGTGGATCGTACTCAATCTTCTTGCCCACAAAGGTTTTGAATTGCGGATATGCCAGCATAAGTTGCTGTTTGGATGCATAGCGATGATAGGTCAGATAATATGAGCCGCCCATAGCCAGCGCTATATCAATAAGAGTCCTGAAGGAATTTTTTGAACGTAAAATTGAAATTTGATCGTGTTCGACGTGCAAATTGAAGATTACGCACGCAAAATCCTCCTTTGCCCAGGCTAGAAAACTCTCGTCATCTTTTTCAATCATGCGCACCGTTCCGTAGATTACATCTGCGCATTGGCTTTTGAGAGCTGTTTTTGAAGCTTCCAAAAATTCGTGCAATTTGTTTTTTGGAACATACAGCTCGGTAATCATTTCCGAGCCTTTTGAATGAGATGATTTCGTTGGGTTTGCTGAACTATGTGAGTGGCAACCGTCTTGCAGCGCGTCGTGATAGTCGGGGACGTAGAGACTGAGTTGAAACGTTTCGGACGAGTAGACCTGGCCGTTAGTCCGTTGATAGTGACTGCTGTAGGTGGTGAATGCCTTTTGCTTATCGACATGTGCAAGACGAAGTAATTCACGCCAGTTGTCTTCACTGAGGTTTAGATTACTGGTATTGCAGGCGGTGTCGTCTGCAACCGGATGATATGTCGATAAAATTCCATTGGTGAGAAAAGTGTCGGCGCTGCTGTCGATGCAGAACTGGAAATCGCCATAAGTAGCGCCCTCTGCTTGCATTTGAGAAAGTCTATCGACGAGATTGCAGCTGTCCGTCAGTTCTACTTTTCTCACCAGTTTTGTACTTTTTATAAGTCTTATGGTCACATCTTCTACGAAACAAAACATGCCGTATCCGCCTACAGCCAGTGCAAACAGCTCTGCATTTTCAGTTCGTGAAACAGTTGCTCTTTTGCCGTCTGCCATGATGGCAGTGAAATGTTCTATATCGGCGATGAATGGTTTTCTCCCCAATACTCTGCCGTGAATATTTGATGCCAGAGATCCGCCTATGCTGATATCGTCGGCGCCGGTGGGTTTCTGAATGATCGACCAATTACATTTGTGCTGTTGATTGAGCCTGCCCAGCGCCGTTACTAGATCTCCCCACAGCATGCCTGCTTGAACTGTAATTAGACCGCCATCGGAATCGAAATCGACAACCTGATTAAATTGGCTAGTGTCGAGCAAAATTCCGTCTGTCAGGAATTGTTGACCGCCCATTGCGTGCCGACCGCCGGCAATGCTGAAGGCATAGTTTTTGTAGTGTGGGGACCTAAGAAGTGCTTGAACCTGCAATCCAGATTTTACTTTGATGATTTCTCTGTGGTTTGTGGAATTGAGTTTCGAGTGAACATCGTTAGCGATTGTTTGATTGCTTGCTGTAGTTTGTTTTTCTCTCGAAAAAATCTGGTGCATTTTATTCCTTTTTCTAGTTGTCGTTGTTGAAGTTCGCGCGCGTGGCGGCGTCAAGAATCAGGCGAGAACTGCGAGTTCTCACCTGGCTTGCTAATGTCAGCATACGACTGAAGAGCAAGGCATAAGCTTGCCGCTCAACACTTCGATGATTGATCTGTATGGATGAAGCATGGCGTCGCCCAGCATCGTCCGGTTAAAGCGGCGGGCGACGAATGGCGTCGCACCTACGAGCAAGGGTGATATATCGACAACTGCCATTAAATGTATACATAGGGAAAAAGGTGTACTCTTTCTTCTTCCATGGCGTCGGGAGGGACCTTCCGGCCGTCAAGTGGACTTTGTTTTTGGTTTTGAGGTTGGACAGATGACACAAAGCGCCGTTGTAGAGAATCCGCTCCTCGAGGGCTTGCCTAAAGATCGAGCCGTCGACCCTTTTGCCATGGTTATTCTTGGCGCCCACGGGGATTTGACCAAGCGCAAGCTTCTGCCTGCTCTTTACGCGCTTTACATCGATGGTCTTTTGCCCCGCACCTTTGCTGTAGTGGGCATGTCCAGAACAGTCATTCAAGACGACGCTTTCCGCAATTCGATGAAAGAGGCGATACAGAAGTACGCCCCAGATTTGAAATTTGAAGAAGAAAGCTGGAATCGCTTTGCTTCATGCCTCTATTACCGTCCGTCTAACTTCACTGAAGAAGGTTCGTTCGACGAATTGGCGAAGTTTCTCGAAGAATTGAAAGACAAGCACGGCACAGGTGGAAATCATGTGTTTTACATGTCCACCCCGCCCAGTTTGTACGAACCTATCGTTACCCAACTGGCCAAATCGAAGTTGGTATCGAAAAAGAATGTCACCGACAAGCCCTGGCAAAGAGTAATTGTTGAAAAGCCTTTTGGTCATGATCTCGCTTCGTCCCTCGGGCTCGATGACCATCTTCACAAAGTCTTGAGCGAGCATCAGGTCTATCGCATCGACCATTATTTGGGTAAAGAAACCGTGCAAAACATCATGGTTTTACGTTTTGCCAATGGTATTTTCGAGCCGCTCTGGAATCAAAAGCACGTCGATCATGTGCAGATAACAATTGCTGAAACGCTCGGTGTTGAGGAGCGAGGACCGTATTATGAGGAGTCCGGCTGCCTGCGCGACATGATTCAAAATCACATGTTGCAGTTGGTCTCCTTAGTGGCGATGGAGCCACCTGCATCGCTCGAGCCGGAAGCATCGCGCGATGAAAAGGCGAAAGTATTGAAGGCATTGCGTCCGATTTTTCCTGAAGATGTAGATCGCTGTGCGGTCAGAGGACAGTACGGCGAAGGCTATATAAACGGCGCCAAGGTGCCAGGTTATAGGCAGGAAGATCGCGTTGCGCCTGATTCGGCGACGGAAACTTATGCTGCTCTGAAGTTAACTTTCGACAACTGGCGCTGGGCAGGTGTTCCCTTTTATGTTCGCTCAGGTAAGCGCCTGGCTAAGTCTTTGAGTGAAATAGCCATACATTTTAAGAGTGCTCCCCACAGTTTATTTGCCGGTCTGACCGGATTGAAAGCCGGACAGAAAGGCGATGACGATCAGCTCAGCCCCAACGTTCTAGTTTTGAAAATTCAACCTGATGAAGGAATTTCACTCAAGTTCGCCACCAAACAACCGGGAGCGACAACACAGATTCGTTGGCTGAATATGGATTTCAATTATGGAACCGCATTTGGTGTGCGCAGCCCCAGTGCCTATGAGCGTTTGATTCACGATTGTCTGCTTGGCGATGCATCTTTATTTGCAAGAACCGACTCGGTGGAAACATCGTGGCGTTTCATTCAGCCTCTTCTGGACAACTGGGATCTGGCCAAGCAAAAGAAAGGACCGCAGCCGCGTTTCCCCAATTATGCAGCCGGTTCCTGGGGACCAGCAGAGGCAGACGAGTTGATTGCCTCGACCGGACATTCATGGAGGCGCCTGTAAAATGAGCTCCAGCACCGATAAACGCAAGTCCACTATAGAGACCACCAATTTTCTCTCCGGACGTCTGGCTCAGGTCGATGTGCAACGTATCGAGCGTGAATTGAAAGATCTCTGGAGGGCAATTGACAGCGCCAAGCCTGAGCCTCAAAGCGATCATTCACCAGTAAAAGTGACTGAGGGCCAGGATGCTGTTTCTGGCGAAGCAACAACTAAGCCTTCAAATGTTATGCGCGCCTGTACGGCAAATATCGTTCTGTTCAGTGAAGATGCCGACGCCGAAGTACAAGCTTCCGCTGTTCTGGATGAAGTGGCGATTCGCCACCCGTCCAGAGCAATCCTGGCTATTTCACGGCGCGCTGCAGAACAGCGCCTGGAGGCCTGGGTTTCTGCGCGCTGCCACATGGCAGATGCGAAATCATTGAAGCAAATTTGTACTGAACAAATCACCGTTCGTTATGACGGTGAAGGAACAAGAGAGCTGGCCAGCGTAGTATCACCTCTGGTCATTCACGACGTGCCTGTTGTTCTATGGTGGCGAGCCAATAGACTAGATAAAGGGCATCTGGAGCCGTTTTCCAGATTTATCGACATGCTGATTGTCGATTCGTTGAGAGCGGCGGACACCAATGGTTTCATCAAAGAAATGTCCGGATTCTCTTCTTCTCATCAAGGAAAGCCACTTTTCGATCTCAATTGGGGGCGTCTGATACCGTGGCGCAGAGCGATTGCAGATGCTTTCAGTGACGCTGCTCCACCCATGTCAATTCCTTCATTGCCGGGCATTTCGAAAGTGACAATTGCCTACGCGCAAGAGGAAAGTGCTAAGGGCTCGGTAAATATTCCCGTGCAACCGCTACTTTTGCTTTCCTGGTTATCGACACGATTGCAATGGGAGAGAAAGTCTGCCAAGTTCGAGGGTGGCAAGTTCTCCGCTCAATTTGCTAATGGCGCAAAGAGCATAAGCGCTTCAATTGAGCCTTTTGCAAGTGACAGATTGAGCAGTGGTTCTGTATGTTCCGTAATCATTGAAGCGGAAACGCCGTGCGATGGCAAAGTGATTGCTGAGCGTATGATCGCCGAACAGAGAGCCGGCTCGCCCTGTATCTATGTACTCAGTGATACGGACTGTCAATCAAATGGTGCCGGCGAGAATGTAGCAGCCAGTGTGGAAAACCTGGTGGAGCTTACTGAAGCGCGCTTAATGGATTTTGCGATGGAGTCTCAGCCGGACGATGCTGTCTTTCGGCAAACACTGGAGTGCACCGTCAAATTAGTTGACGCTGCCAAATAAGGAGGTTAGATGCAGTCATCTTTAATGGAAAAGAAAAACGTATCTGTATTTGAAAACTACGACGCGCTCGTCAATGCTACGGCAGAGCTTTTTGTAAAACTGGGCGAGGAAGCTATCAAAGGAAGAGGCGGGTATGTAGTTTCATTGTCCGGAGGCAGCACACCAAAGGGTTTCTACGCGCGCCTGGCTGATAAGGAAGTAGCATCACGCCTCGATTGGAGCAAGATATTTGTTTTCTTCGGCGACGAGCGCACCGTTGCCTATACCAGCCCTGAGAGCAACCAGCGCATGATTACCGAGAGCTTGCTTTCGAAGGTTCCGCTCAGTCGTGAAAACGTTTTTGCTCTGAGTGATCCCGATATGGATCCAAAAGCAACCGCCATAGATTATGAACGCACCATGCGTGAGTTTTTTGGTTTGGACTCCGGTGAATTGCCTCAATTTGATTTCATGCTTTTGGGGCTTGGCGAAGATGGGCACACCGCCTCACTTTTCCCTGGATCGCCTGCGCTTGCGGAAACGCAAAGGTGGTTTGTCGATAATAAAGTTGAGAAATTAAATACGACAAGGCTAACCACTACATATCCGGTCATCAACAATTCGCGAAATATCATTTTCCTGGCTAGCGGTAAAGCGAAAGCTGCCGTCTTGAAGGATGTTCTTACAGGACCGGAAGGCAAGTATCCAAGCCAAAATGTAAAAGCTGAGAAGGGAAAGTTGTACTGGTATTTGGATAAAGAAATTGCTGCGGATCTTTAAAGTTTCGACTTTTCACTTAGAGTTTCAAAACAACAAGATAAACAATTTTAGAGGGAGCGAAAATGGCTGACAAAGCGAAGATTGGACTGATCGGATTAGGCGTCATGGGCGAGAACCTGGCTTTGAATATTGCCAGAAACGGTTTTAAAATCGCCGTCTACAATCGCAGCGTAGACAAGGTCGATGCCTTCGTAGCCGGACGCGGAAAAGACCAGCCAGTGATTGGTTGCCGTGACGAGAAAACCTTTGTTGAGAGCCTCGAGAAGCCGCGCATGATTATCCTTTTGGTCAAGGCAGGCGAAGCCGTCGACCAGACCGTTGCAAAATTGCTTCCCGACCTTGAAAAAGGAGACATCATTATTGATGGTGGCAACTCGCATTTCACAGATACGCAAAAGCGCGAGAAGGAGTTCCGCGAAAAAGGCATTCATTTCATTGGCTCCGGCGTTTCAGGCGGCGAAGAAGGCGCGCTCTGGGGCCCTTCCTTGATGCCTGGTGGCGACAAAGCTGCCTATGAGAAAGTCAAACCAATCTGGGAAGCAATCGCTGCCAAAGTTAACGACGGTCCTTGTGTTACTTATCTAGGTCCCGATGGCGCCGGCCATTTCGTGAAGATGGTTCACAACGGCATCGAATATGGTGACATGCAATTGATCGCCGAAGTTTATGACGTCATGCGCCGCGGCTTGAATATGCCGGCTCGCGAGATTGCCGATGTTTTTGAAACCTGGAATAAGGGCATTCTCGACTCTTTCTTGATTGAAATTACTGCCAAGATTCTCACTGTAGTTGATCCGGAAACCGGCAAACCGCTGGTCGACATGATCCTCGATAAAGCCGGACAAAAGGGCACCGGCAAATGGACCAGCGAAGCGGCACTGGACCTCGGTATCGCTGTTCCGACAATCGATATGGCTTTGACCGGTCGGATGCTTTCGGCAATGCATGATATGCGTCAGGAAGCATCGAAGATACTTGGTGGCGGTAAATTTATCGGCACCGGTAAAGCTGTAGACAAAGCGGTTAAAGACGAGATCCTCAAAGCTCTTCATGACGCGCTCTACGCATCTAAAGTCTGCAGCTATGCGCAAGGTATGGCGCTCATTAAGGAAGGTTCCGACTTCTATAAGTGGAACATCGATCTTTCAGAATGCGCCCGTATTTGGAAGGGTGGATGCATCATCCGCGCCGAACTTCTGGAAAAAATCCGCGCTGCCTTTGCTCGCCGCGCAGACTTGCCGAATTTGCTGATGGACACCGAGTTTTCCAAAACTGTCCTGGGTTTTGAATCGAACTGGCGCAAGGCGATTGTTTTTGCCATCGAACGGGCTATTCCCGTACCGGCTCTCACTTCCAGCCTCGCTTATTTCGACAGTTTGCGCAGCAGCGCGCTGCCGCAAAACCTCACTCAAGCTCAGCGCGATTTCTTCGGCGCTCATACGTATCAAAGAGTGGATGCACCGGAAAAGGGCTTTGTGCATACAGACTGGATACATCTGATCAAAGAAAAGACAGCCGCAAAATAAATGTGATCAAACCGAGCCTGCGTTTGTGCTCTAATAGAGCCATAGATTGCTTCGGGCACAAAAAGTACACGTTTATTCAATGCCAACCTATTCGGTTAATGCCGTCAATGTTGCGAGCTTTCCACTAGGAGAGACCGACAAAGTAGTGACGGTGTTTTCCGCCGAGCGCGGCTTGATCAAATGTGTGGCGAAAGGAGCCCGGAAACCGGGTTCCAAGATTGGCGGGCGGGCAGATTTACTCAACGTCAATAAATTGCTGCTCGCTTCAGGGCGAACTTTCGAAATCATTTCGCAGGCTGAGAGTCTGGAAACATTTCCGCAGCTTCGCACCAATCTGGAACGGCTCTCTTACAGCCTTTACTATGCTGAGTTGACGAGCATATTCGGACAAGGATTGAATGAAGAAGCCAGTGAATATTTTGATTTTTTGGTCATATCACTGCGTTTTCAAAGTCTGTCGCAATCCGATCCTGCGTATCTTTGTTTGATGTTCGAATTGAGGCTGCTGGACATTTTGGGTTATATGCCGGAACTGACAGTCTGTGTCAATTGCCGCACTGTGCTGACCGATCATGCAATTGCAGGATTTCACTACGAATTGGGCGGTATGGTTTGTGAACGCTGCCATCTGGAAGGAAAGCGAGTCAGAGTCGGACCGCGTGTTGCAGAAGACGAAGGTATTTATGAAACACCAGGTGTAGAGCGCCTCGACAAACATGTCACACCTTTGGTTTGGAAACGTCTCGTATCAGCATCAGCTGGAAGTGATGTGCCAAATGCAGACAAAGAAAGCGAAGCTGTAAAACAAGCCACTCGAGCAGCGCATCGCGCAATCGAGGGATACATTGAGCATCGAGCTGGGCGCCGCATTAAGTCGCTGGAATTGCTGAACAGTACTGAAACTTCACAAACGGCTCACTGAATCGACATCTGATTTTGTCGCAGTGAGACAAATTAATGGACGGGCGCAACCTATTGCACGAGTCAATGTAGCCAAATGGCTATATGCCTGAAATGCGACATACATGTTGATACATGTATTTATGCGTATTACGGATATGAAACACGCATAATGGTCCTTTGAAGATTTAGAGGGAAGAGTTAATGACAAGTGAAACCGTGGTAGCCCTGTCCAAATTGATTTCCGAGTTCAAGGCTGAGATTCTCAGTGAATGGATCGATCATCAGCTGAAAGATCCGGCTCGCTCGCAATCCGTTCCGGAAGCATCAATACGGACAAATTCAGCTGAATTTATCAAGCTATTTGAAGTGGCGGCTGCCAAAGGAAATCTGGTTGATATCAGCAAACCGGAATGGGAAGAAGTGCAGCACATGCTCTCAGAGCTTTCCGCAACCAGAGCTGTTCAAGGTTCTACTCCTACTGATACGGCGAAATTCATATTCTCGCTTAAGCAGCCACTGTTCAACAGACTCAACACCGCGCACGGGCAAACAACCAGTGAAGCGGCTAAATCTGTGTGGGAGTTGTCTTTGCTCCTGGACAAGCTTGGTCTGCACACAACAGAAGCTTTTCAGCGCACTCGCGAGTCGGTGATTCGCCGCCAGCAAAAAGAAATGATGGAGATGTCCACTCCCGTTATTAAAATCTGGGAAGGTGTGCTGGCAGTGCCTTTGATCGGAACTCTCGATAGCGCACGCACTCAAATCGTTATGGAAGCGTTGCTTCAAAAAATTGTCGACACTGGTTCTAAAATAGCCATTCTCGACATTACTGGAGTACCTACAGTCGATACACAGACCGCGCAGCATCTTATGAAAACCGTTGCAGCGACGCGTTTGATGGGTGCAGAATGCATCATCAGCGGCATTAGACCGCAGATTGCTCAAACTATTGTGCATCTGGGAATTGATATCAACGATATCGTCACCAAGGCGACCATGGCTGACGCAATCAAAGAAGCTCTATACCGCGGTGGTTGGGTGTTCGAGCGACAGCTGGACAGCGCTTCCATCAGTAGGTAGGTGAAATGGAACGAATTCCAATTTTGAAATTTGGTGACATTCTTCTGGTCACCATCCAGGTCGATTTTCATGACCGCATTGCTCTTGCATTGCAAGAGGACCTTACCGAAAAAATCGTCAACTTGTCTGCTAAGGGTGTGCTTATCGACATTTCCGCTCTGGAAATGGTCGATTCGTTTATGGGTCGTGTGCTGGGCAACATTGCAAAAACATCCAGGCTTTTGGATTGCTACGCAGTATTGGTCGGGATGCAGCCGGCAATTGCAATAACAATTACCGAACTTGGCGTTACTTTGACTGGAATTCACACCGCGCTGACGGCGGAAGCCGGTATAGATTTGCTCAATGACATGATCAAGTCGAAATCGAACGGCAAAGTTCATGCTAAAAGGCAAGTGGCGAAATGGCGATAAAGTCGCAGGAAGAGCGCGCCATTTCGGCCGAAGAAGACATTATCTTAGTGAGAAATAGCGTTAAGCGAGTGACGGCATTGTTGAATTTTAGTCTGGTCAATCAAACCAAGATTATCAGCGCCGCCAGTGAACTTGCTCGCAATACGCTCGAGCATGGCAAGGGCGGTCGGGCGATTATCCAATTAGTGAATGATCCAGATCGTGTCGGAATCAGATTGACCTTCGAGGATCATGGGCCGGGGATCGCTGATATAAATCGCGCTCTGGAAGACGGTTTTACCACTACTCGTGGAATGGGACTGGGTCTTGGTGGCGCCAGACGCCTGATGGATGAGTTCGTGATTGAGTCTAAGGAGAATGACGGAACAACCGTCTCAGTAACGAAATGGATAGAGAAGTCCTAAGAATTGGCACAGGTTTTATTGGCATTTCACGAACTCAAAACTGAAGAGGATCTTCTTCAGATGCGCTCGGCCGTGAAAATGCACGCTGAGGATATTGGTTTTTCAAAACTAAATCAAACAAAAATAGTCACCACCGCCAGTGAGCTGGGTCGCAATGTTCTGGAGCACGGCAATGGTGGACGAGTCATGATCGAACATATCAAAGAACTCGATCGCTCCGGTCTCCGTATGATTTTCCAAGACGAGGGACCAGGAATTGACAACGTGGAGAAAGCACTGGTTGACGGCTACACGTCTAAATGTGGACTCGGGCTTGGACTAAGTGGATCAAAGCGTCTGATGGATGATTTTGAGCTGGTTTCCCAGCCAAACAATGGCACCACTATTACGGTGACAAAATGGACGTAGGAGATACTTTGGAAATTGAGGTCGTTGAGCAGAGCCAAATTAGTGAGGCGCGCCGCCGCATTGTTAGGATGTCGTCAGAATACGGATTGAATCAACTTCAACAAGACAAGATTGCGCTTGTGATTACTGAATTGGGGACAAATTTAGTAAAACACAGTACCAGCGGCGGCAGGTTTTTAGTTCAAGGTCTGACAAACAAAGACTCTAGCGGGTTGGAGATTTTTTCAATCGATAAAGGACCGGGGATGGACACGGTCGGATGTTTGGTGGATGGATTCTCAACGACAAAAACGTTCGGAAATGGTTTGGGAGCCGCCAAAAGACTTTCTGATGACTTTGATATTTTTTCGCAGATTGGCTCCGGTTCAATCATCAAAGTGCGTTTCTGGGCAAAGGACAGCAAACCCAGTCAGTTTACCGCCGGCGGACTATCAGTGCCCAAACAGGGCGAGTTGATATCCGGAGATAAATGGTATGTCCACAGCTTCGAGAAAGGCTTTTCATGCTTACTGGTAGACGGGCTCGGTCATGGGTTTGAAGCCTGCGAGGCCGCAACTCTGGCACTAAAGACTTTCAAAGAAAATGTGCAAATGTCCGCGACAGATTGCCTGAAGATAATTCATTCCGCTCTTAAAGGCAGCAGAGGAGCGGTTGGTGCAATTGCAAAGGTAAATTATCAGAAGGCAGAACTTACATACTGTGGGCTGGGAAACATAACAGGTTTGCTGACCACTGATTATCATCGCAAGCACCTAACTTCGCTCAATGGAACATTGGGATATGAAGCAAGAAAGTTTTTAGAAGTTACTTTGCCTTGGACAAGTGAGTCCATTTTGCTCATGCACTCGGACGGGATAGCTGCTTCTGCCTACCAGTCTTTGGACAAGGTTGCAGAAGGATCAGCTCCGCTGATTGCTGCCTGGATTTACCTGAATCACGGAAAAAAAATTGACGACGCCACTGTTCTCGTTGTGAAAGGAGCGAATAGGAAATGAAGAATCTCTCTGGATCAAAAGAAAAGGCGCTTGTCTCATTGGTAGTGCAAAATGAGGGCGATGTCGTACTGGCAAGGCGTCGAGCCCGCCAGCTTGCAGTCCTACTCGGCTTTGACAGACATGATCAAACAAGAATCAGTACTGCCGTCAGTGAGATTTCTCGCAATGCTGTTATTCACGCCAAAGGTGGCCGTCTGTCTTTTGCGCTCAATGACTCGGAGTTGCCATTTTCCTTTGTCATAATCATTTCCGATCAAGGTCCGGGCATTCAAGAGGTAAGTCGCACTTTGGATGCAAAATCTGTGCATACCGGAATGCAAGGTGCGTCCAGGCTCGTCGACAAGCTAACTGTCGATACATCAGCTGAAGGAACCATAATTCGCTTGCAGAAGAACCTCACACCGAGGTTGCCCTTCACAGCCAGTGAAATCAATGAATTGGCCAATTCTCTCACCAAACTCGCAGGAGCAAGCCTCCTGGATGAAGTCCATCAACAGAACCAAGAACTATTGTTGGCGCTCGAACAGCTATCCAAAAAGCAAGAATTGCTAGATGAGCTAAATGTTCAACTTGAGAAAAAGAATCTTGATTTGCGTGATCTGAACAAAGAAATTCTCAAATTGAATGATTCGCTCGAAGCGAAGGTCGCAGAGCGAACTGATGAATTACTGAAAGCGAACCTTTACATGGAAGGTGCTCGAGATGAGGCTGTATTAGCAAATGCACTGAAAAGTCAGTTTGTTGGAAGCATCAGTCATGAAATTCGCACACCGATGGCGGGTATTCTAGGTCTGGCGGAATTACTGGCCTCAGACGACGAACTGCCTGAATCTGCCAGAGAGCTGGCCGGAAATATCCGTTACGCCGGCGATAGTCTTATGTTAATAGTCAACGACCTGCTTGATTTTTCAAAACTAGAGGCTGGAAAAATTGAGTTGGAATCTTCACCCATTTCCGTGTCGAACGTTTTGGATGATGTGGTAGCTGTCATTTCGCCTTTGACCAGCGCAAAAGAACTGGCGCTAACAATTGAAGTTGATTCGCACATTCCTAACACGCTTTATGGAGATGAGCAGCGAGTCAAGCAGTCGCTTCATAATCTCGCTCAGAATGCCGTCAAGTTTACTGAAAGTGGTTCTATTTCCATAAAAGCAGGATTGCAGAATTTAAATGCCGATCTTGCAATAGTGCAGTTTTCCGTGCGTGATACTGGAATTGGTGTCAGTGATGAAACTCAACGCCGACTGTTTGAACCATTTGTTCAGGGTGATGGAACGACCACCAGAAAGTTCGGCGGCACCGGTCTGGGACTGTCAATAGTCAAACGTTTCGTGGAATTGATGCATGGTTCTGTAGGCTTGGCGAGCGAAGAAGGTGTCGGATCGGAATTTTGGTTCACGATTCCCCTGAGGCTGTCGGAAAATACTCAGTGACGAATGTCCTATTATTCGAAGACTAAAAGAAATTATCGGCGTTGAAAAAAACAGCGGTAACTCGGCAGGAAAGGAAAATTAAGCACGCGAAAGCGATTTTATAAGCTATTGTTCTTGGCAGAGCCTCGGAGTTTTTTTGCTAAGACTGGAACCTAATGTGAAAACGATGGTCAAGACGTCATGGATGCCCAACCGACATTATTAATTGTAGAAGACGATAAAACTCAGCAGAAGGTTTTAGGACTTCTTGCCGAGAAATTCGGGTTTGTATCAATCATCGTCAACACTGGAGAGCAGGCTTTGAGCGCTCTGGATGTCTGTGACACCTTCTTCGATGCAATTCTCATGGATATCCGCATGCCTGACATGGACGGGTACGAGTGCACTGGGCGCATTCGTGCCAAATTCTCTCTTGAAAAACGACACATTCCGATCATCGCTGTCACTGCCTATGCTTCAGACGCCTATCGATTGCAGTGTTTGCAAGCAGGAATGGATGATTATCTGAGCAAACCATTCGATGCCGAAGAATTTAGAAGAATTCTACTGAAATGGGCTTACAATCCCAGAATTCCGAACCTGAAATTGTTGCCCACTGCTAAGAGAGATGATTCTGCTGCCGGTTGAAGGCTGACCTCCGATGATTCTTGCAACTCAGGCGTAATAGTTGTTCTATGTTTCTTCCTCCGGCTGATACTGATCTTCGCGGAAGTCGAATGTCCAGGCTACGGCTTCTTTTGCGGTTCGCATAAAGGGCGGGACTCGCAAGAAATATTCTCGAAAACTTCCGTCAGGCTCTGCCGTAGAGTTTTTGACCCGCACCATCACTAGTGGCTCATCGCCGGCAATGCGTTTTCGGTAAAGCGTCCCGTATTCATCTTCGTTCAAGATATCCGCTTGCGACTCAACCAGATAACGACCG
>PNLN01000127.1 GCA_013823055.1 Cyanobacteria bacterium DS2.3.42 | reverse complement strand
TTCAGCTACACGAAAAAGCGCAATCCCTATAAAGGTCAAACATATTCATTTGACGGGCTTGGCTATTTGATTGAAGCTTCACGCGGCAATCTTGAGCCGGCAAGATTTCAACAACTGGAGAGTAATCTTTTCAAGAAAGCAATTGAGCAAGGACAATTGCCGTCGCAGGGGCAAGCCGGATATCAGGCTGCGTACCAGGAATTGGCAAGTAAGTTTTGTCAGCCTGTTGCAGCTACCGTCGATGCGCTCGAGAATTTCTACCAGGCTCTGCAAGGAGCAGGTTCCGACGTGCGATTTGGTCTGGTGTCTTACGAAACTTTGAGTTCGCCGCCTGGCTTTACAGAAAAACCAATTTCGGATATTGCAGTCAAAGACGAAGATGTGCCCAATTGCGCCTACGACGTAAATAGTGTTTCTCCTGGACCTTCCGGACCGATAAAGCGCCCGATTCTATTTATGGATCTGTCTCCCTTGAAAGATCCGGACCGCGATCTGATTCCCGATCCGACTGATGGCAACAAACCAGATTTGACCATCAACGAAGCATTCGAGACTTATCTGACTGCATTGAGAGCGACTAATACTGCCGCTTCACTCAAGCAGGCTCTGGAGATGCTCGAAAGAAGTCCGCGCCGTGTTTTTGCTCGTCAGGTAATCGTTCTTATTACCGATGGTGTTGCCACTCGCGATATTGCCGGCAATCCTTCTACTTCACTCGGCTATTCTCAGTCGCGAGAACAAGCCAGAAAAGCCAACGAGAAAGGTATCCCGATTTTTACGGTCGGTGTTGCTCAAAATGCTCCTGTCGAGGCTTTGCAGAGACCTTTTCTTGGCGATGAATTGACGCCTGCAACCGAAGGTATAGCTACTCTGTCCGGCAATGGCGCGCGCTTTTTCCCTGTCAATCGCAATTCGATTATTGCACCGGGTGGTGGGCAGGTAAATGCGATCAGTCAGGCATTTTTGCAAGTGGCGCGCAGTCTCGTTCAGTTGATTGAGTGATGGCAATGAAACAGACGACAAAATTGAGAAAACCAAGTGGGGTGTCAGCGCTCGAGCTGGCTGCCAGCGCTTTCTTCTTTGTCGTATTGACACTTTTGGTTGTTGATATCGCTGTTTTAGTTGTCGCCAACGGAACCAATAATGAAGCCTGCCGAGACGCCGCTCGTGCTGCCGGATTGGCTCCACCCGACAAAGCACGCACCGCCGCTAACGGTGCCTTAACCACGCACCAGAGAATCGATGGATTTTTTGTTCGTGATTTGAAGATAGTCGATTTCAAATACAACGGTCTGCCTCCGCGCTACGGCAATGCCAATCCGCTGGATCCAAATAATCAGCCGACTGTATTTGTTACTACAGAAATCACAATAAAAATTCCCGCGCAAATATTCTTTTTCGGTGCAGAATTCCGTGGTGAAGACGGATCGCTTCGCTATCGCAGCAGCTATCTGTATCCTATTTTGAATCTACAAGCGACTGTACCTGAAGATTCATTCGATCCCGATCACACTTTCAACGTCAGTGGTCAAACGCCTGCCGTGCCTGGTGAATGCAAAGACGACATTCCTCCATGCTTCGATCCGTCGCCCACGCCACCTGCTCCGCAGCAACCGTCGCCCAATCCTCAGCCGGCCCCGCAGCCTCAGGCTCCACCGCCGCCACCGCCGCCGCCTCCACCGCCACCACCACCGCCGCCTCCACCGCCTCCAGGCGGCAACAACGAAGATCCATAGGCTTCAATCTCATCGGTATTTGACGCCGAGAAAAGCAGCTCTTTCCAGATATCCAATGCACCAGGCACAGTGGCGCAGACTATCGCCTTTCGTTTGAGAATGTCGAGGTGCGCCAGAAGCTCGGCCTTGGCTGTAATTGCTTTCACACTGCCGTCATAGACAAGAAGCTTCGGCGGGCCCAATACTTTGTCGAATAGCCTTCTTATCTTGTTTGCGCATTTTTCCAGATCTACTGGATAAATAAATGGAATAAAGGCAGCCATCATCAGCCATTGAAATGTCGGCAGATTCATCGAGACATCAATGCCAATGTGCAACAAAAGTCCCATCGTCATGACGATGTAGCGCCAGTCCTTGAGCCAAATTAAGGTGAAAAGTGAAAATTCGACGACGAGAGTCGCCCACGTAAGAAATTTCAGAATTTCAATATTGTCTGCAATCGGCGCAAAGTAAAATCGACGAAAATCTTCAAGGCGAGTTGTGTAGTACAGCGCAGTTCCATTTACCCACATCTCACCGGCAACTTTGGAGAAAAACGCCTGGCAATAAAGGAGCGTCAATTGAATTTGCATCAGACGTTGTGCCCATGGAGCTTTGGGCTGTGGCGTCCGGGGCTCCTGTCCACCACTAATATAAGTTTTGATCAAACGATCGAGCGACAGCGCGTCACCGCAATTGGAAATTGCCAGGTACAGCGCCGATATTCGCATGATTGTATCCCCGCTGTTGAGGATCAACCAATTGTGGTGATGGAAAGAGACCAAACCCAGAAAAACTAGAACTGCGCTTACACGAGTGAACAAACCAATGGTAAGTGAAAACGCAGCTGCCATTAGAATTGCAAAGGCTGCTTGAATAGTGAAATCCGAACGAGGAAACAGGATCAGCGGATCCAGCAGGATTTCACTTGGCCACTCGCGTGATACCGGACTTGATACCGGACTTTGAGAACCAAACCAGAACATCAAATCTGGTGCAAGCAAATATCCAAACCATAAAACAAGCAGTCCATAGACAATTCTGTAGAGGGCCATCGGCATCGGTGAAATGGGTTCGAACCAGAACCTGAGCCAGCCTTGCCATAGTGTTCTCAGGCTCATCTCAAGTCACTTTCCAGAACTTTATAGGTGAAAAGAGTTGTTTTGTTCGCATGTGGAGGCAGTGGATCTTGTTTGCCGATACGCGGCTCTGGAATGTTTGCGGACAGCATTGATATCGTAACTGCAACTGGAGGATTGAGGCTGTTGTTGTGAATTCTGGCGACGTATCGTGCAGTATCCGGCATCACAAGCCCAAAGGTGTTGTTCTTTACTCGATCTTGCGCCCACTTTCGAAACCTGTGCGCGCGCAATTGTTCGATTCCGGTTTTCTCTTCCTGTCTGGGAAACTCCCAAATCGACATGCTTCCGTCTTTAAAATCAACGAGTGCTAACAGGTGATAGTTTTCTTTGCGAATTTCCGGTGAAAAAACATTCCAAGCTTGCCACAAACCAAAGGCACCCAGAAAGGGTTGAACCGGCTGAATAAGCAAATCTCTCGGAGCCCAGGACGGCAGCAACATGAGGCACAGCGAAAAAAGGTAAGCAGCAATGGCAGCGCTATGGGCGACCCGCCATTTTGTGGCAATCATTGGAGCGACGACATCTGCCGGATTGGAATCTTGAATTGCTGTTTCTATTTTTGTTATTGCTATTGCTTCTTGTTCTGCGTTCGTTGAATTGCTGTCAGGTGCGCTGCTTCCGCCGTGTCTGGAGATGTAATCTCTGAGCGTACCGGCATCATGAAGGCGACCGGCTTCTTGATATAGTTGCGCTAGATCTGCGATTCTATTGATCAATGTCATCAAGTTACTTTTCCACGCACGTTTGGCACGTTCATTTTACCTGCACCAGCGAGTCACGCGGGTTTGTTCCTCGCGCGGTTATCCTTTCTCTTGCAGTTTGTCTTTCTCTTCTGGCTCCCAGTGTCTGCCTTTCTGCTGCTTTTGCTGCGGTCGACAGCGCGGCGTCCGCCAAACTGCACGCCAATGCGCTCAAGGCGGAGAAGGTGGGCAACCTGCGCGACGCCATTGAGCTTGAACAGCAAGCGGCGCGGGACTCGCCAGGTAATTTTCTATATAAAGGCGAGCTGGCGCGGTTGCTCTGGGCGATTGGTTATGTGGATCGCGCTCAGAAAGAATGCCGCGAGGCCCTCAACCTGGCGCCGGACAACGCAAAATGCCGCCTCAATTTGGCGTTGATGCTGCAAACGGTGGGCGATCCAAAGGCAGCGATTGTTGAGTACGAGAAGGTTTTGAAACTCAGTCCTGGAAATTTGCAGGCTAGGCTGGGACTCTTGCAGTCGCTTTCGCTTGCGGGACGCTCACAGGATGCGGTTAATCAATTAGATCGCTTGGCCCGAGACGGAAAACGTCAACCCCTGGCTTTGCTTGATGTGGCTGATACAGCTATTAAGATCGATCAGCCGCATCGCGCTAAGGAAATGCTACGAGATGCTGCCGCTACAGGAAACGCGCGCGCTCTGCAGCTTTTGTACCTTGCGGCTGCAAGGGATGGGGATGAACAGCTTGCACTTTCTATTCAGAAGAAAGTGTTGGACAGTGCGCCTAAAGATCGCCGAGTCTATTTAATTGCTGCGCAGTTGGCCCAGGGAAAAGGTGGAGTTTGGCTTCAGGAGCAGATTTTAAACGTGTCCATGAAGGCGGTAAAAGGCGACGGCGATCTGTATGTTCAAATGGCCGGTATGTTTGCGCAAAATTTCACGCAGGCCAGAGCTTCCGGTGATGATAAGGATGCGCAAGCCTGGCTCGATTTGGCGGACAAGGCGTTGACTTTTGCTGAAGACATGAACGTGAGTGCCTGGCGATACCGTTTTGCACACGCCGGTATTTTTGCTCTGAAAGGAAAACACAAAGAGGCGGCGGATATTATCGATGAATTGGCGCGGCAGGAGCCCAAAAATGAGCTGATTTCCTACTGCCGCGGTCATCTTCGCAGTCATAGCAACAATCCTGCTGCAATGGCGAAACGCAATTTGAAGACCCTTCTGGGGGAAACGGACAAATCAGGAGTCTCTTCAAATGCGCCTTTGGATACGATTATCTTGGCATGCTCTCGCGCCTATTTCGATAAACTCGGCTGTGGTTGTCACACTGGCGTTTTGGAGTTTAAGTGGAAACGTTC
Organism: Cyanobacteria bacterium DS2.3.42; assembly: GCA_013823055.1. GTDB lineage: Bacteria > Cyanobacteriota > Vampirovibrionia > Obscuribacterales > Obscuribacteraceae > QKMZ01. The sequence goes on along the minus strand of PNLN01000127.1, from coordinate 16,754 downwards.
GAGCGGGGTCCTCTATGCAAAGGTGATTTCGCAGCATCCGGCAGTCGCCCTGATCGTCCACCAGTTGGGAGACATCGAGGGCTTTAAGGGGCGGATAATTTCAGCAGCCGGGACAATCAACGAGCGAGTGATGAAGGTGGAAACCGAAACTGTGAAAGGCTTAGGGGCATTAGCCCTGAATGTGGCGGCGCCGGAAGCGCAGGAGGAGCCGCCTTTGATGGCCCGGCTAGTCCCTCCGGAGCTTCAAAGGCTTTAGGGGCAAGGGTAACGAGCCGCAACAGGTGGGTGCGAAATCATATCGGACCTACTGCCCGTGTGCTATTGTGAATTCACGTCCCTTCGCTCGAGGAACCCGTCGTCACATGACTCAGGCGTCGCCGCCGGAAGAATCTGCCGACTTGCGTATCGGAAGCCTTCTTGCCCTTAGTGGTCTCGTCCGTGCCTCTGATTTGCAAGAGGCGCTCACGATTGCTACTCAAACGCAAATGCCGGTTGGGCGCGTGTTGGTTATGTCCAACCGCCTCTCGGAAGAAGCTCTCAGAGCCGTAGTCGAAGTCCAGTCTCTGGTGAAAGATCGAGTTTTAACACGTGAGCAGGCACTTGATTGTGTTGAACAAGCGCGTAAAACCAACAAACCGCTCATTGAAGTTCTTCATGAGCAGGGTCTGCACCAACCACAAAGACCGACTAACCGTCTGGGCGAACTACTTGTCGACTGCGGGCAAATTTCACACGAGCAATTGGAGCGAGCTCTCAAGATGGGAGGCGCTACGGGATTGCCGCTTGGTCGCGTGCTGGTGTTGTTTGGCTTGATAACTGAACCCCTGGCTGCTCGTGCGCTGCAAATTCAAGATGAGATTCGCAAAGGTCAATGTTCTCGTAGTGAAGGTCTCATGACTTTCCGCATGGACCGCATGCGCATGCAAGGTTTGAAGAGCAAGGACAAAGACAAAACATACAAGATAAAACTGGGCGAACTGTTCGTAACCGCAGAAGTTCTTTCTACATCAGACGTTGATGCTGCGCTTGAAATGGCGTGGGCAAACAATAAGATGTTGGGAGAAATTCTTACTGATCTCGACTGGATCACACCGGAGATGTTGCTTGGTGCATTGAAGCTTCAGCAAAAACTCTGGTCTGGAGAAATCGATCTCGAGCGCGCGGTCAATGTGGTTAAGGACATGTATACCACTGGCGTCAGCTTCGACCTTTCCTGGGGACGATTTGGTGAAACCCGAGATCCGCTGGATAAAAAACTTACTCTCTTTGAATTTTTGAAAATCGCTGGATTCATGACGCGACGTCGACTTACAGAACTGATTGAGACTTGCATCACCAATGGTGACTTGCTCGACCGTGTCATGGAGAATGCCGGCATCACTGACTACGAAGACGCTGATTTGATGCGCAAAGCGATCAAGACGGCAGTTACTGATTCGTATTTGTTGAGAGACATTCTTTCCGAGTCTGACATCATGGAAGTTGACGTAGTGCAAGCATCAGAGAGTCTCGTCTCGCTTGTGCAAGAAGGTGCGCTTCCACTTGAGCGCGCCATCATGGCATTCACATACTGCCACGACCAGCGGATTCCAGCGACCGAAGCAATTGCGCAATTGGGCTTCCCGTCGAAATAATTCGAACGTTCATGAACGTCTTGAGCTGCAGAATTGCGGGATGACTTACTTCCCGAACAACTCGGGCGCAATTGATTTCACCGCGCTGACACTGATTGCTCCGGCAAAGTTGGTCAGCTCTGCGCCAGTAGTCTTGCTTTTGGCGCGCTGAGCGACAACTGCGACTACTTTGCCGCGGATGCTAACGACCGGGCTGCCGCTGCTTCCTGTTGTGACTGGCGCGTCGACTTGCACTGTATTTGGTGTCACGCGACTGACGCGCCCGGTGGTGAAGGTCGGAGCGTAATATTTTTCTGAGTCCTTATCGAGCTGATCGGATGCTGTCGGATAGCCGACGACCTGAATTTCTTGACCTTCCGAAGCCGGTATGGCGTCAAACTCAAGCGGCAGCGGATGAACTCCCGGGGCTGACAAAATAGCGATGTCGGGTTCGTTTTCTGCGCCTTCTTTATAGAGCGTTGCTTCCACTGCAGCTATGGTAGCTGGTCCGGCCGGATGCAAAAAATACCTGATAATTGGGCTTACACTTGCCATTTGCGCATACTTCATAAACTTTTGCCGCGACGGATCCGCGCGCAGGCTCAAGTTTTTCTCGTAGCACTCCCAAATGGCGTCGACTGTATTTTGGTAATGCGATTTCTCTGCGCCCTGGAGATTTGGCTTTATGCTGAGATTGATTGTTTGAATGAGCTCGTTAAAGCGCGTCTCGTGATCTTTGAGAAAGGCACTCTGTTCTGCATACAAGCGAGTTGCCGCGAAGAAGCGAGCACACTCGGCAGCCACGGGTCCACAATTGTCGGCTGCCACATGCTTATCGGTGACGTAGTAAGTTTTGTCTCTGGCCGCCGTCTTTATTGGAAATGCCGTGCCATATCCCATAATTTGAAAGCCGCGCGCATCGTCTTTCAGAACACAATAAACAGGGAAGTGATACTTTGGCGAAAGGTCCGAGACATAGCACCAATACTGATCTCTCAAGCGCAGCTTAATGCCTGGGCGAACGTTTAGAACTTGACCTTTCAGTCTCTTGTCCAGCTTTTCCCAGGTTTCCACTGCCAGTGTAGGCGACGGACAAGCGCCGCTTACCGAAAGCGTCAGCAGAAGGGCTAGTGATTTACCGGCGATACTAAGTTTCACTTGAAGTCTTTCCTGTTTGCTCGTTTAGCCCGTTTCTCAGACGGCTTTCCGAATTATATCCACAGTCCGGTAGTTTGCGCCCTGCCTGCTCAAAATGTCGCTGCGGTTGCTTCCGCCGGCGTCAGGCTGACTTCGATTTCAAAGGTGCGATTCCAAGGCTGCTTGACGGAGATGCTGCCAGGAGTGAAATCCAGGCACTTGCCAATGCGGAGAACATATGGCGCAAGCATCGCGGCCAGTTCGTTGCCCGGTAGAGCTCCCTGGAGTTTCGGTCGCACTTGAGTTTGATAGCCCCAATCATCAGCAAGTCTGACAAACAGACAACGCTTCAATGGCAGCTCCACATTGGCATTGTTTTTCTTTCCGTACCAGTGAGCAATTGCCAGCGCAATTGCCGAGCCAGTAGCATTTCCGGTGGTGTTCCAGCCGGCATAGCCCCATAGTTTTTTCAGCAAGTCCGGCTTAGAGAGAAGCTTTTCGATCAGTTGAGGATCGCTGCCGTTGGAATAAGCGACGTCGGCAATGCATACCGGAATGTGGCATGCTTCCATAAAGCGAATCGAATTTTCTACTGAACGATCGCTTTCAATTTTTGTTAGGTCGGGTAAGCCGGGCAATAAAACATGATCTCCCTGGCGCGCGTCCGGCAGGTGCACAAGTAGAGCAAAATCGGCATCAATAGCCGTTGCGACAGTGCTCGCATTGTAAGTTCCAGTCACTAGCACGCCACACGCTTTAAAATGAGACTCGATGGTGCGCGCAATTGTTTGACCTTCATAGCGGCTGAAAATTTCACCCATGGTGTCATTGGAATAAACCAATGCAACTTTTGGTGCGCCGGCTTTTGCTGTCAGGTGACGAGCAATCAAGGAGCATAAAACCTCATCGGCACCGGCGTACACGGAGACTCGGTCGCCGATGTTCATTTCTTGCGCAGATTTTTCCAGCAATTGCTTCTCGACTAAATTCAGTCCAAACTCGCCCGAGTCATCCAGGCTGAGCGTGATTCTTTCAAACTGTTTGTCTCTGACAAGTTTCAAACATTCCTTCAATGCCTGAAAGTTTCTAAATCGCGTATCCATATAATCTTGACGAATGTCAGGCGGGACGCGCATTTCCAACGTTCGCAATTGAGTGCGATCACCTTCACGGTTTTTCGTGAGCTTGTGCATCTCCTGCGACCAGGCATAAATGTCGCGACCATATTTCGCCCAGTACTCTTTCTCTTCGGTGTTATCGTAGTTGTCCGAGATGCGCATTATGCTTGCCTGGCATGAAATCGCCGGCTTCTTTTCGCTGCGCTTGTACCAGGCTTTCAAGCCGTCGATGCGCTTTTGCACCTCAGCCAGAGTAACAGTCGAACGCCTGGACGGAATCAATCCTCCATAAAGCAAACTGTCGAGTGCCAGTATGAGCGCGTCCGGCTTTGTGGCGCTAGCTTGCTCCAGCCATTCCATGAGCTTGACCGGATCCGCCGGTTGTGAGAGTGAGCCCATCAATTTGCGCGGTGGTGCGACTGTTTCTATGCCCGCCGCCTGCGCAACCATTTGTGGATACACAAAGGTGACCGGGCGGTCGTCGAGCGGCAACAGAAGCAATTTCATTCAGTCGGACTCCTTCTTACTTATGGTTTGTTTGAATCAAGTGAGCCGGGAATTGAGTGTTGGGATGGGGGCACCACTGTAGCGGTGCCGAATTTTAGACCCTTTTTGACTTCGGCTTCGGCGGCGACGAGCACGCCGTTGTCTGCGCCCTCTGTCTGTTCTGGTGAGATTGTCTGGGCGACCTCCGCGTCGCTGAAATCATCTTTGGACCAGATTACTGCTTCGAAATAAAAGTTTTGCCCGATCATGTCGCCCTGCACGGGTGTTTCTATAAACATTTGACCGATGCCCGACTCGCCGATTCGCACGAGCGAGACCAGCTTTCTGTCCGGACCCAGGCGGATTTTGTGACCGGCAATGTCTTTGGCACCTGTGTTTTTGTCGGCCATGGCAATTGCCGCCCACGCGCCGGCCTTGCCCTTGACGATGAACTCTTCGGAGCGTCCGAGTATCATGCGACCGGGAAGATAGACGCGCGCCGGAACCAATCTGTCGGCTAGCTTGAGCCGGCTGGCTAAAGTGCGGCGTCCAATCGAGATAGGCTCCGTTATTGGCTGCTCATTCTCCGACAAGGGCGCTCGTGGAGCGCTCGAGAATGGAGTGGGGAAGGTTTTGAGCATGTTGGGCGGTCCGAAGACTTCACCTTCCGCCAACGCCGGTGAGGCATATGCCGGCAACAGAAGGCTGAAGAGGAGCGCCATTACGGCTTGTCTGCTTGCTTTTGAAAACAATCTCATGGCATCCTGTTTTATATATATGTTGGACTTAGTGGATTATATCGCCTCGCCGCTGACAGGGCGATGCATGGCATCGCCCCTACAGTTTCGAGGAGCGTGCATGGCATCGCCCCTACAGTTTCGAGGAATGTGAACGGCGTCCCCCTTGCTGGATCGGGCCGATTATGCAGCAAGATTGATATGCTGAATGGATATGAGCGAAGGGTGCGCTTAAATGGCTCGATTAACTGCCTCAGGACCGCCACAGACTTTGGCCGCAACCGTGAAAGCATGGGTCGTCGACCAGGTGCCGCTGATGGAGGCGTTTTTCATTGCGGTGAGCGTCCACGTCGCGCTTTTCCCAATTTTGTGGTTTGTCGGCTTCGCGCTGCCCTGGCCCAAGTCGCCGGTAATTACAACTATCATTGAATATGACCTTGGAAACTGGCCGGAGGTGACCAAGCCGAAAAGGATCTTTGAGTACCGAGACCCGAGCAAGAATTGGTGAGGCGAATTTTTCTTTTGCCGATTCGATTAACTTTGGATGCCGGATTGAACTTTTTGGCATATAGACTCGTATTTAAATAAGTATGCAATCGGATGCTCTGCAGAATTTTTATCGAATTGGTGGTGGAACTACGGATCCGTCAAGCGGTTCTTAGCCTAGACTAGAACTTAAATCACAGCTCCCGCATTACCCGCGGTGCCTGGTGGTATCAAAGAATATGCGTTGGATTTGCGGCTTCTATCCGCCGGCTTTTGGGATTGGTGTATTTTGGATAAAGAGAAGGCTATTGGTATGAACGGTGGAAACAACAAGGATCAGTCAGATCAGGCAAGTCCTGCCGGACAAACCGGTGCATCCGGTCAAACCGGACAAACCGGTCCAACGGGATCGAACCTCTCTGCTCGCGGCAAAGTTTGGCTGGTGCCGAAGATTGCTCCTGCCGAAGAAGAGATGGTCGCCGCCGCCGGTGGTTCGGAGCTGATTGCGCGTTTGCTGGCAAAACGAGGTTTTGACACGGCTGCCAAGATCAATGCATTTTTGGATAGCACCTCGTACATATATACCAACCCCCTTGAACTGCCGGATGTGGACAAAGCAGTCGCTCGATTGACTGAAGCCATTTCCATGAAAGAGCAAATCACCGTATATGGTGACTACGACGTGGACGGCGTCACCGGTACATCAGTTTTGATGACAGTGTTGAAACGCTTGGGTGCATCGGTCAACTATTACATTCCGCATCGCACCAGCGAAGGCTACGGGCTCAATCTGAAAGCGGTGAGCATTCTCGCCAGCAAACAGCGGACAAAACTAATTGTCACGTGCGATTGCGGAGTTTCCAATTTCTCCGAAATCAATTTTGCTCGTTCTCTCGGGGTTGATTCCCTGGTCCTCGACCATCACACCATGCCCGAGATTCTTCCACCGGCCATTGCCATCGTCCATCCCAAGCGACTTCCTGAAGAGCATCCACTTTTCCATCTGCCGGGGGTAGGTGTTGCTTATAAAGTCTGCGAACAGCTGCTCATTGATAATGGCTATCCCGAAGAAGTTGAAAGTCTTCTTGATTTTGTTGTTCTGGGAATGATTGCTGATTTGGTTCCGCTGATTGGTGAAAATCGCCACATCGTGCGCAATGGTCTTCAAACTCTGCTCAAGTCGCCTAGACCCGGTATGCAAGCACTTCTCGGACAAGTGCAAAAATCCAGCGACACCGACATGGTGGCGTTTGGGATTGCGCCGCGCATCAATGCGGTCGGTCGTCTTGCTGATGCAAACACTGCAGTCGAATTGCTCACAACCAACGATGCATCGGTTGCCGAAAACATCGCCAAGCAGCTTCAGCTGGAAAACAGCCGCAGGCAAGATCTCTGCGAAAAGATTTTTCTTGAAGCTGACAAAATGGTGCAGGATAAAATCGACCTCTCGACGGATCGCTGCATTGCCATCTACAAAGAAGGTTGGCATCACGGTGTCGTCGGCATTGTCGCCTCGAAGCTTGTAGAAAAATACAATCGACCGGTTTTTATCGGTGAGCTTGAAGTTGAGGAAAACGTCGTCAAAGGTTCGGCGCGCGGTGTCGAAGCTATCGACCTTTATCAGGTCCTCAAAGCCAACGAGCATTTGTTGTCGCGATGGGGTGGACATAAAATGGCTGCCGGTTGGGGCGTGGAAGGCAACAAAGCCGATGTTTTGTGCCGTGCTCTCACCGACACTTGCAACAAAATGCTGGCCAATGATTCCCTCGTGGCCACTTTAAACATTGATGCCGAAGCGCTTGTCCCTACTGTTGATATTGAATTGGCGCGCAGTCTGCAATCGCTGGCACCTTTTGGAATGGGCAATCGCAAGCCGATTTTCATTCTGCGCGGCATGACTTGCCAATCGACCCGCGTCCTGGGTAAGGACGGCAAGCACCACAGAGTAATGCTCGAACACAGCGCCCTGACCGAAGTGCTTGAGTGTGTCATGTGGAACACTCAAGGCATTGTGCCGCCGGACGGACAGCGCATTGACGTCGCTTTCACTCCAGAGGTAAACAGCTATAACGGACGCGACCGCTTGCAGCTAGTACTGACTGACTGGCGCATCGAACGGCAGGAAGAAGACGATATTCAGGTTGTGCACAATTCTATGAAACGCAGCTCGTCGGTTCCTCAAAAGGCGCCTGCTGTGCAAAAGGCAGCTTCCATTGAAGTTGAGGGGCTGACAGCAATGGCAGGGACTACACGTGACCTGCGTTCGCAGACAACTACATGGAAAGACCTGCGCGAATTCGACAACAAGAATGAAGTCCTGAAAAAAGCTGCAGAACGTCTGGGTACAGACTTTGTGCTCTTCAGTGAAACAGTCTTGCAAGCCGGCGGACTTACTGTTGTGGATCGCACTGCTTTAAACCCGGCGAGCAATCTGATCATCTGGCAGTACCCGCCCAGTTCGAATGTTTTGAAAGAAGTATTGGACAAGGTCAAACCCAAAAACGTCTTTGTGGTTGGACAGCCGGACGATGTCAGTGATGACGCTTCTGTCTTTTTGAAACGGCTTCTGGGACTTATCAAGTACGCCGTCAATAACAAAGAAGGCCAGGTTGAGGGCGAAAAACTCGCGGCCCTCATGGGCACAAGCAAGATGGCGATAGCCCTGGCATTGACCCTATTGCGCAAGATCCACGTTGTGGACTGGTTTGCCGAAGAAGGGCTTCTTTTCCTGGACCTAATTGGGGCACCGGAAACCCCACCCGAAAATCATCCTGAATTCAAGCAACTGTCGGACAGTTTGCAGCAAGTCAAGAAGTTTCGGCAGTGGATGTCCGAAACATCTATCAAGGAGATACAATTAGCGGTCGCTACCAACCAGATTGAGTTGGTAAGCCCTAGAGAAACCGATTCCCTAGAGCAACCCGGGGAAGACATGCTTCTGACCGTTAATGAGGACTTTGAAAATGACCAACCCGACAGCCGCGAAAGCGCAAGCATCTGAGCTGACGCTGCCACTGTCCCAGGAAAAATCAGACTGGCTCAAGTCTACGATTAGAGATATTCCTGACTTTCCGAAGCCGGGGATCATCTTCAAGGACATCACCACTCTTCTCAAAGATCCGGAAGCCTTCGGATTTGCCGTCGACGTCATCTCCGAGCACGTTCGCAAACACAATGTCGATTACATCGTCGGCATCGAAGCACGTGGATTTATTCTCGGCTCGGTCGTTGCGTACAATTTGGGCAAAGGCTTTATTCCAATCCGCAAGCCGAACAAACTTCCGTACAAGGTCGAGCGCGTCGAATACGATCTCGAGTATGGAAAAGACTCGGTAGAAGTTCACATTGACGCCGCCAGCAAAGGACACAAAGTCGCGCTCCTGGACGACTTGCTTGCCACTGGCGGAACCGCTGCTGCTGCTTACAGTTTGCTGACGAAGTTGGGCGCTGAAGTAACCACGATCGGCTTCATCACCGAACTAGGTTTCCTGGACGGACGCAAGAAGTTGCCAGCAAACTCCGACATCTTCTCTCTAATTAACTACTAGTGTTTTTCAACACCTTCAGGAAATCTTCGACAATTATTCTGTCGCTAGTTTTCGCTGGGGTCTTGCAAGACGAGTCGGGGCCTTGCATGACGAGTAGGTGCCTTTTTTAGCAGCGCTTTCAGGTTGAGGGATTTTCTCAAGAAAATCCCTCAACTAGCGACCAGCGCCCATGGGGGTTTTCGGCTCAATAGGCGTTTCTCAACAATTGGGCTTTTAACATCAGTATCAACTGGTGAGGCTTTTCGAATATCAAGGTTGAGGGATTTTCTCAAGAAAATCCCTCAACATAGTTCGGTATGAATTCTTCTACTCCAGCAGTGCGGTTACTCAAGTTTGCGCCGCCGGAGGTTCAAAACCTACTACGCGCCCGTTGCGTCGATGAAGCTGTGTCCTAGCTCAGTCAGCTCAAGCCAGACGCTGACATCGGGAAGATAGGGAGCATGCGAGAGAACAAATTCTTTCAAATGCAGACAAATTTCGTCGCAACGTTTAACTCTGTCTGAATACTGTTGCGCTTTGATTTCCATTTCAAACGGTGAAATCATGGCGGCAGCATCGACTGTCAACACGCGGATGCTCACTTCCACTGGCACAATTCTTCTTTGCACCGAAGTGAGTTGTTGTGCAATGCGTTCGCGGAAAAGCGGCAGCAGCGGCACGATTTTTTCTCGCGGGGCATTTGGGGAGAGATAGATATTTACTGTAGGCATTGTCTTGAATTGTCCTTGGAGAATCGACGTTGTCTGTTGCGGGTCAAAATTTCAATCGCGCTTTCCTAACTTACGATTTTTCTTGTTCTCTAGCTCAGCAGCATTGAGTGCTTGGTCCATCAAACCGGGAAAGGCAATCTTCATCACAAGTGGCAGTGTGAGTACGAATGCCGTAGTTCCAAAAATTACGCCGGCAAGAACTTTCCAGGGAACGGCAAGTTGATTGTCGCCGAAAAGAAACCAGATTAATAGAGCTGCCGAGGATAGTACTTGAACACCGGTAAATACAAAATAAAGCGGATGTTGTAGCGAAAGACCTTTAGCACCCATCCCCGCGGATGCAGCACACGAAAGAAATCCGATGGCTAACGCAATTCTGGCTAGCATCGGCCACGCTGGAGCAAAAGCAGCTGGCAAAGTGACGAACGAACCGACCAACAAGGCAACACCAATGATGGAATAAACGATGGCTTGGCCGGCATAATCGCGGCGAGTCGGCAGCTTTAAATTGCCTTTTGTCCCCAGGGGAGCGTTTTCAATGTTAAACCCAGTATTTTTTTTCACTAGCAATAACTCCCATCCGCCGCACGAATACTAATTTCGCCTGCGTGCAATGTGATGCGAGAACCGTCTGCAAGCTCTACAATGAGCGCGCCACTATCTGTAATATCAACCGCTTTTCCTTCCAACTTTCTCTCGGAGTTCTCAGTTACGATCATCTGTCCAATTGTGATTGAAAGGTCGCGCCACCTGTTGGTAAGCTGCTGAGAAGTTGACGGACCCAAGAGCGCTGACGTATCTTCAAACGCGCTCGTGATTGCGGCGGCGATGGCGTTGGGATCGACGTCACTATCCTTAATTCGAGATAGAGAATCGATTTTTTGCGTCAATTCTTCGGGAATATCTTCCTGTTTCAAATTGACATTGATACCGATTCCGACGATGACTGCTTGCGGCAGTTGTTTTGCCGCAGCGTTGCCATTTGCCATTGCCGGCATCTCTGCCAGAATTCCACCCACTTTGCGGCGATCGTAAATTATGTCGTTGACCCATTTGAGCCCGACTTTTAGATCGCAAACAGAACGAATTGCTTCTGCCACGGCAATGCCGGCAGCGATAGTCAAAAGTGGAATTTGTGATTGCGGTGCCCTGGGACGCAAAATCAAACTCATGTAGAGTCCTGCATCCACAGGAGATACCCATGTGCGACCAAGGCGGCCGCGACCGGCCGTTTGATGCCGCGCCAATACAATCACACCTTCTGGTGCGCCTTCAGCAGATAATTCCGCAGCTCGCGTGTTCGTCGATCCAATCGTGTCCCAAAGCTCGTTTCTCCAGCCTGGTGCGCGTCCCAACCAAGTGGTTTTCAATTGCGATTCGAATTTTGGCAGATCCAGAGTTTCCGACATCACTGTGTTGGTTTGCAGTTTAGACGGCTACTTCTTTGTTATGGACGTTCGTCACAATTTGCTTAGGACCGGACAAGAGTTTGTGAATGGGGCACTTGTCTGCAATTATCTTCAATCCGTCGATTTGCTCTTGCGTGAGGTCGCCTTCGAGATCGATTTCTCTTGTGATTTTGGAAATCTTCTTGCCGGGATTTTCGGTATCGTCAACTGTTTCTTCGTTCAACTTGATTGAGATATTTTTGACCGGCCAGCCCTTGCGCTCTGCATACATCTGAATTGTGATGGAGGTGCAAGCGCCCAATGCGCTGAGCATCAGTTCATGCGGTTCTGGACCAGCAGAGCCACCGAATTCTTTAGGCGCATCAGCAGTAAATGTGTGCTGACCGGCTTTGATCTCATGCTTGTGTGGGGTGCCTGTTGCGGCGGTAGATTTTACTTGAACTTCAGTCATTACTCGAATTCTCCGTAACTAAATACTTGAGGAGGCAGACTGCCAAGCGACACGCATACTCGCTTCCCTCAGCCAATCCGGCGAAGGCACGATCATACATCCCTCATGGCATCGGATGTGAGAACGGAGGGGCGCGGGGTTACAATTATTGGCTTAACTTTGATTTGGGCGGGCGAATGGTAAATATCCAGACCAACAGGCTGATCTTGCGTGAGTTTGAAGACGAAGACTGGGTCTCCGTTCACGAGTATGCCAAGGACGCGGAAGTCTCAAAGTACATGGAATGGGGCCCTAACACTGAAAAAGAGACGCGCAATTTTGTCAAGGGGGCGCGCACCTTCCGGCGCGATGACCCGCGCCGGCACTATGAAATGGCGATTATGCACAAGGAAGACAAGAAATTGGTAGGCGGCTGCGGTCTGACGATTTTTGATGCTGGCATGCGGCAGGCGGCACTTGGATACACATTGCATAGGGAGTACTGGAACAAAGGCATCGCCACCGAGGCAGCCTCATGTTTAGTCCGATACGGTTTTGAAGAGCTGGGGCTGCATCGAATTCACGCGACTTGCGATGTACTCAATATTGGCTCTGCGGCCGTAATGAAAAAACTCGGCATGCGGCAAGAAGGGCATTTTTTGGAAGAACGCTTGATCAAGGGAAGTTGGCGAAATACATTCTTGTACGCCATTCTTTCCAGCGAGTGGCGTGCAAAAGAGGTTCTGAAAAACTTGAATCCGCCACAACGGAGCGATGAAGTTCAATGAAACAAACTGGTGCTGCACTTGGTCTTGCTGTCGAATGGTTGAAGAATTGCAAGTCCTTGTTTGTGCTCACGGGCGCTGGGGTTTCTAAGGAGAGCGGCATCCCGACTTTTCGCGATGCGCTTGAAGGGTTGTGGGCCAATTACAATCCTGAGCAACTCGCCACTCCAGAAGGTTTCCGAAAGAATCCATCGCTTGTCTGGCAATGGTATGACTCGCGCCGGCAGAAAGTCAAAGATGTGGTGCCAAACCCCGGTCACTTTGCTCTGGCTGAATTGCAGAAAATGGTGCCGGAATTTTTTCTCTGCACTCAAAATGTCGACGGTCTGCATATTCGAGCCGGAAGCAGCGACGTGGTTGAAATCCACGGGAGTATTTCGCGCTTCAAATGTTTCGACAATGGTCACGTGCAAACCGAAGTTCCTTATGACTTAAAAGATCCACCCCTTTGTGAGTGTGGTTCTCTCGTCAGACCGGACGTCGTTTGGTTCAACGAACCAATGCCGGAAAAACTTTTGAAACAGTCGTTTACCGCTGCAGAAAAGGCTGATGTTGCGCTCGTTGTAGGCACCTCAGGGTTGGTTTATCCAGCGGCATCACTACCGTTTCATGCAAAGCAGTCCGGTGCAAAAATCATCGAAGTGAATCCAAATCGAACTGAATTGACCGACTCGTGCGATCTGTTTCTGGCTGGACCGTCAGGTGAGGTTTTGCCACAACTGGTCGAGGGGCTCAAGTAGGTGTGTTGCTGGACATTCTCTTGCTTTGAAAGAGAGCGTTGACATAAAGTATCGCCGCCATCGAAATTGCCGCCATACTCCATTCATGATAACGCTGCTCAGCAGTCGGGCTGAATATCACAAGCGGTACAAATGTGCTGAACGCGCTAGAGATTAGAAGAGCTGGAATCTTCCAATTCGGTGGTCGAATAAAGCAAAGCAAAACACTGATTACGAGCCCAATTGCATAGTAAAACCATGGAAAAGCAATTATCCAGGTGCTCGAATACTGTAAATAATTCAGCGTGTATTTCGTGAGCCCGTTGGGCTTAAACTCCAAACCGAATTCATTTGGTTCGATTTTGGTGTAATACAAGAAGTTGGGAGTGCGCTTGCCAATGCCTAAAAGCTCGAGCGCAAAAACAAATCGGTGATGCAAGTAAGCTTGAGAATTTTGTGTTACTGCTTGCCACCATGCTTTAGTAATTTTGTTGCTGTCGAGAAAATCGCCGGATCCATCGGTCCACAAACCGTAGTCGCGTATAGCTGTAAGTACCTCAAAATCAAGTGGTTTTTGATTTACTGCTGATGTTCTGCATGATCTATTGATGTGGTCCGGGCAATAGGCGTTTCGCAAATCTTCGACGGAATATTGAGCATACTTCCTGGTGAATTGTGCTGGAAGCAAATTCTTTCCTGAAAATGTAGATACTCCGATTATGTCGGCGACTTGAAATTGCGTAATCAGATACCCCTTGATTGGTTTCAGGTCAGGGAGGCGATAGGAGTTGAATAGGAAAATAGCTGAGACGAAAATCGCGACTATCGCTATGCTCGACTGCATCACTTTACGAATGTCCCCGGCAAAAAAACGATGAGCGCCAAAAAGGACAAAGGGGAGGACTGCCGAAAGACTATTGTGGCGGTATGCCGAAGCGAAAAATAAAAAAGATAAAAACGCTATAGGTAAAAAGTATTGCCGCTTGAGAGAGGTTGGACTTGTCTCTGAGGAATTAGTTTTGCATCGAGCGTCAATCATTTGATAGAGAAACGTGCAAGACATTAGTACTGCCATAATCATTATGTCTTTCCACACAACAAGCAGTGGACCAAAAGTCGCTGGGGTGAAAGTCAAAAATGTCAGAGCCGGTATACCCAACCATAATGGTACTCGAGCGCAGATTAACACGGCTGCACAACTCAACAAGTAGAGGGATACTTGGTATGCAAAAAGCAGTCCACCGCTCGGCAAAATCAAGTCGAAGATGTATTGAACATACGCAGTCAGTGGTGGGTAAATATTATCCGGAATGCCATGCCTTGCTCTTTTGAGCGCGTCAATCGAGTCATAGGACATGAATCCGGGCCACACTGGAATGCACACCGCACAAATTAAAAAGACGGCTGTGGCGAGCAATAAAAGTGTGTCTGGCCTAATTCTACTGTTATGAAGTTGCGGTCCCAGTTTCATTGTTGTGTCGAAAGTTTTTTCCAGAAATGCGATCTTGGTTGGCGTTCAACACCCAACAATAGCTTTTCGTCGTTCAGCTTACTTGCTCCGACTTGAATCATCCAAACCGAAACTGCCAGTGAAATAGAAGTGGCGACAACGATTTCAATGACCGTTGCCTTGCCGTCTAGTGCTTGTTGCATGACATAAATTGAGTTTGCCACAGGAATGAAAGGCATGACACCTGCGAGCGCTTTGAATGTGAGAATATAACGAATCAAGCCGTTAAGCACCACCATAAAAATTAGTGAATACCCGCGCGCCTGCTGAGCGACTCTGTAATAGCAAGAGAACAGAATCGAACATGCTGTCACGGAAATGGCGATAGGTACACTGAGTAACATCAGCCATAAGACCGTTTCCGGAGGAACCGAAACGGTTAAATTGTGCAGCCTGAGCCTGTCAGCGATTTCATCCAGGGAAAACGCCCAGGACAGCGAGAAAAGTCCTGCCAGTACAGGAAGGAGTGAAATGCCGGAGACGACAATCAGCAAAGAATAAAGAATGCTCTCGCGCTTGATTGGCAAAAGCAGCAGCATTGCCAGGCGCTTGTTTTCTCGTTCCATCGTGATACCACCGATGGCGCCACCTATAGCGACGGTGGTGATGAAGAACAAGATTACGGTCGGCAATGTTTCACTAAGTGGTGCTGCGCCTTTTCGCTCCACATCTTCGATGCTTTTGTAACCGACTTTCGGTATGGCATCGGGATAGGTGTTGACCCCGATTTGGCGTAATTTTGATCTCAGCATCTGCATTTGGCTGGAGTTCATCGCTGCTGCAACTTCAACCGCCCAGGTGATAGTTCCTTCCGAATGAGAGTCGTAGAAAACGTCTATTGTTTTCTCTTTCGGTGTGTAATAGCGCATTGCATGCGCCTGCCCAGTCAATACTTTGGATGACTCTTGCGCCGGTATCGCAACGACAATGTCGAAGACATCTTCCTGAACTGATTTCACAGGATCTAGATCTCGTAGCGGCATCACTTCGAGATCTTTCTTGTTTTTTAAAACTTGCCTGACGAAATCGACATCGCCTCTAACGCCAACCTTCCCTTTCTTGTTGGTGAGCGAGTCTTCAATGAGTGCCGCGGAAATCTCCGTGTTGCCGAAGAGAGAAAACATTGGAAAAAACATCGCGCAGAAAACAATGAAAAGGCCGAGCGATTTGAATTCGCGTATGCACTCGATGATTTCTTTTCGCATCAGAGTCAGAATTTCATGACCCATTGCTTTCATTGCCTCCGACAACGGCAAGGAAAATCTCTTCAAGGTCCGGTTTTGAATACTGTTGTTTAAGCTCCGCCACTGTGCCCATTGCCAGTAGCTTGCCTTTGTTGATAATGCCGATGCGGTCGCACAGCTTTTCTGCCTCGCTCATTATGTGTGTGGAGAAGAGCACACACTTGCCCATCTCACGACATTGTCTTACGAGTTGATAAACCGATTGCATGGTCGGCACATCAAGACCGCTTGTCGGTTCGTCCATAATCACTACTGGTGGATCATGAACCAAAGCGCGCGCAATGGCGACTCTCTGTTTCATTCCAGTGGAAAGCGCCTGGCAGCGAGTATCGGCAAAGCTGGTCATGTCGAGCAGTTTGATCAGTTCGTCAATTCGCGGTGAAAGTTTTTCTTTCGGACACTTCGATAGTTTGCCAACAAACGCTAAGGTTTCGCGCGGAGTGAGCAGGTCATAGAGCGCCGCATCGGATGAAACAAATCCGAATTGCGCACGCACGCTTTCCGGGTTGGTGGCAACATCGAACCCATTGACCTCAACCTTCCCGCCATCGGGTTTAAGTATGGTTGTGATCATCATCAATGTTGTGGTTTTGCCGGCCCCGTTGGGTCCGAGCAAGCCAAAGATCTCGCCCTTTTTGCAATCAAAGGTCACATCATCGACTGCAGGAAATTCGCCGCGCTTGCGGTCGTAAAACCATTTTTTTACTCCCTGCGCGACTATCGTCAACTGTTATTTACCGCTTAGTGCTTTCTGTGGAACTCGCCGCCATTGCAATTGGCTTTGCAGATTTTGCCCGCTTTTGCCAAGGCCATCTGTAATGA
>PNLN01000055.1 GCA_013823055.1 Cyanobacteria bacterium DS2.3.42 | reverse complement strand
TGGAGCATGACACCAAGCCTGATATCAGTTCCTTTGATTCTCGGCAGAATCTTTTGAATGATCTGATCGTCAAATGCTTCTTCCCAAGGTACCCCAATGCGAGCAGCTTCCGTGACGTACCTGTTAATTTCATCAACAATGCGGATCGAGAATGGAGTGACGTCATTTACCGCATCCCATATTGCCATGAGCGCATCTTGTACTTCAGCATGTTGAATACGAGATGCTACTTCCTCTCTTTGATGTGTCACTTCAATTACTTGAGCGCGGTCATAGATTTTGTCGGCAAAGCCCTGCGTCGTCTCATCGACGTTTACGGTACCAACGAAGAACAGGTTGGGTGTCAAATCGACTACATCGGTTCCGAACATAGTCACCTGAGCCTGACCGGCACCGGTGAGAACCTCCATGCCTGACAAAAATTTGGCAAAGTAATACTCCACACGAGCCAGGTTCATCTCGTCAAGAACAAGGTGAAATGGCTCGGGTTTCTCGTTCACGTTGATGGCAGATGCATACGCTCTCTCTGCTCGCCGCAGAAAAAGGCTGAAGTCAGTATCGAAGTACTTCTTGCTCAGCGGGTTGAAATATCCCAATAGGTCTTCGTTGGTGGTCCAATTTGGCGCAACCGGGACAAGGCAATAATTGGCCTGAACTGCATTTGCATACACGCGCGTAAGCAATGTCTTGCCGCTACCGCTGGTGCCGCTCAGTATGACAAACCTTCGCGTCTTTAATGAAAGATGATAGCGTCGCAAGAGATCATGGCTGAAAACTGCTCCGGATGCATCGATAGCCTGACAGATCTCTTCAAACTTAGGCTCAGCATAAGACAAGGACATGGTGGAACCTCAGGACCTTAGCGACCCCAATTGCGCAAAAATTCTGCGAATTCAGGAATTTGGATTTTCGACAGCGGTTGTGAGGACGCAGAGAAAAACTTGCGCAGCCCTTGAGCAAATTCTGATTCTCCTGACAATAAATCGGAAAATTGACCAAGCCATTGTATTTGCTCTACGCCACTTATGATTTGATTGAACTCGTCCACTGCCTTCTGGTCGAAAGTGTCTGCCGTAACAGTCGACAAATAACCCTGGGCTTTCTCAAACAGTTCAGCATCAGTTGTTCCCAAACTGTGTGCCAGCAACGGAAACTTCTGCAAAAAGCTGACAAGCTCTCCCTTCGAATCAAACCAACTAAAGTTGCCCGCACCTCCTCCCGCAGCACCGTGGGTATCATCGTAAGCAAAGAACCCCCAGGAATATGAGAAAGGTTCTCGCTCGAACGACTTCTCGAATTCGCTTTCAAGTACCTCGTATTTGACACCAGCGTACATACAGTCCTCCACAGAATTACATGCTTCACGCCTTCTCAGTGGCGTGCTCGACTAAAGCGTCAGGTGATCCTTAGATACCGCGCAAAGACTGTGAATCCGCTGGCAAGTCATCGGCATATCCATGTCGAGGAATTCATTTTCTCCAGTGAGTTGCTCACGTGCATCTTTGACTGCCTGCTTGATCGCGATATAGGTTGACGCACCCAGAGTCAAAGAAGATTCAGTGAATGACTTAGACATCTTCACCGCATGCCTCTCTGCGAGCGCTTCGCGCTGATTGCGCGTCTCGTCAACTGGATGCAAGCGTACTCTGAAATCAATAGGGATAGTTTTACTGCACGGTGGCTTGTAGCTCCAGATGTTGTCTGTTACCAGCTTGCCCTCATGGTCGAAGATGATTTCCTCAGTTGTTGCAAAGCCAATGCCTTGGACGAAACCACCCTCAAGTTGTCCGATATCTAATGCCGGGTTAGGAGACTTATTCACATCGCAAACTACATCAGCTCGAAGTACTTTGAACTCGCCTGTCAGCACATCGATTTCAACTTCTGTAACGGCAGCGCCATAAGCGAAGTAAAGGAATGGTCTGCCACGCGGGTTACGCTCTGTCGGTCCTTTATAATGCGGCGTTTTGTATAGTTCGGCAACGCTCAAATTCACGCGCTCAAACCAGGCTTTGAAAACTATCTCAGGCCACTTCGCGGCCCAATCCTCTCGCCAGTTCTCAACTTTATTATGTGGCGTAAACTGCTCCAAATCTCGGCACAAATCTTCAAGCCGCTTTCGCAGCACGCGGCACGCTTGCTCGACAGCACCGCCGTTCAAATCAAAACCAGTCGACGCTGCTGTTGCTGGTGCGTTCGGAATGGTATCGGTATTGTTGCCACCAACGCGCACCATAGACAGTGGTATGCCCAGTGTGTTCGCAGCAAGCTGAGCGATCTTTGTATTGACGCCTTGCCCCATCTCGACACCGCCGTGATACACCAGCACAGAGGCGTCTGCCATGTTTACTGTCACATGCGCAGTAGAAGAGTTTAGCGACCCGCGAGGCTCAGTAAATCCAATCCCGTGTTTCTGTGGGACCATAACAATAGCTCGCTTGCGCCAGCGATTTTTGCTGTTGAATTCTTCGACTTCCTTCTGACGCTTCTCGAACTCCGATGACTTATGAAGGTCATCCCAGATGGCGCGGATATTGCAGAAATCTAGTTCTTGCCCGAAGTGAGTCGTGTCGAAGGAATCCTTCGTTCCATTGCGGTACATGTTCTTGTAGCGAATTTCCTCAGCAGTGACTTTTCGTCCGAGATCTTTCGATAGTTTCCACGCTACGTGCTCAATGGCATTTTCGGTAATCGCCCACGCCTGCACAACACCAAACGTTCTAAATGCCGTATTACTGGCCTTGTTCGTTCGATAGGCCGTTCCGTTTGCTTGCAATGTTTCAATCATGTATGCCTGGTCGGCATTGAGCAGGCTCGAATCCATTACAGCGAAGGTGCAGTCGTATGTATCTCCAGCGTCTGAATTCAGATCGATTTTCATTGCCTTAATGATGCCGTCTCGCGTATAGGCGACGTGATACTCACCCGAATAAGGATGCCGTTTTCCCACGGCCTGCATATCTGTAGACCGTTCGTACATCAGCCGCACGCCTCTCTTTGACTTGCGCGCGGCAACCGCCGCCTGCGCGCCAGTGATGTTCGCACGGTGCTGCTTGCCACCAAATCCGCCACCGACTTGCTCGATGACAACGGAGACTTGGTTATTTTGCACGCCCAACGCCCGAGCAACTGCTGCTTGAGTACCATTGGGATTTTGCGTCGAGCAATGGACGGACATCTGATTGTATGGTCCAGGCACCGCCAGAGCGCACATGCTCTCCAAATAAAAGTGTGCTTGAGCTGAAGTGCGGAAATTGCCAAATACAACTTCTGTTCCAGGCAGTGGATTTTTCGGATTCTCAAGCCATTCCATATTGCTGCCGTCGCGCGTAATGGTTGGAATGCGCTGTTGAATGTCCTCATCTTCATCTTTAGCTTTACGCACTTGAGGCATGGCCGTATTTTGCTTGATTGCTTCCTCTAAAGTAAGTACGGCGGGCAGGTCCTCATATGCGATGCATTCCTTCTCGATGAACTGACATGCTTCGCGTGCGGTTTCAATCGACTCAGCCAATACCATGCCGATAGGCGCACCGACCGAAGTGACAATCTTGTCGGAAAATATAGGGTCGTCATCATTGAGTCCGATATAACACTGTCCACCTTCCGGAACATCCACGCAGGTAATCAGGTCGACGAAGTCAGGAAACTGCTTAGCCAAAAGTTCCTTCAGCTCGCGGAGCCCAGGCGTGTTTTTAGTGAATGAGAATTTGGCATGTGGACGGCCGCTTTTCACCAAGGCACCATGTACGCCACCGACTGGCAGAGTCATATCCAGGGTGTATTTGATTTCTCCTGAGGCTTGAACGAATGCGGCGCGTTTTATGATTGGCTTAGTCAGCGGATAAAGTTCCGGATATTCCTGATACTCCTGCGTGCCGTGGGAGAGCGGCCGCTCGTCATGAAATGCTACTGATTGATTGTCCGGCGCCACCATCGACGGATTCACCTGCATCGCCACGTGCAGGAAGAACTTATAGAAGAAGTTCAGAGCCAACTGCATCCGATACTCGTTGGTGAAGCCTTCCTCGTCCATTGTTATGGTGATGTCGGCGACTTCCGTGGAAAGTATATCCAGCGCAGACTTCAGCGTGTCTTTATTCCAAGTTTTTCCCTCGAGAAACTTTTCTGTCTTCGGCATGCGGCAGTTGAGTGAAGCCAAGCCACCAAATACTATGCAAGCCTCGCTAGGCAATACGTTGCCCTTCTCGTCAAGGGAGACGCGCAAGCCGGCGTTCACAACCGGGTGCGCCATCTGCACACGGCGGGCGATTCTGTAGGTTTGAACATACTCGCGCTGCCGCGTAAAAGGGATTAGAAAGGATAAGATCACCGCGTCATCAGGCAGAGATGAAACAGCAGGCATATCAGTTAGAAGGCACGTCTTCGTGCCACCATCGAACTCCGCCGAAGCAATGGTGATCGTAACGCCAAGAGCACCAAATACGGTAAATATATCTGAAGGGAACGGTCCTCCGTGCTCGGCGTGGTCGCGAGTCATGAAGATATTTCCCGCAACGCTGCCCGCGCTCCTTACCTGATATCCGGCCACAAATGCGCCATGCCGTTTCAGTTCTTGCAGTCCCCTTGTTTGATCAGGACTGCGCTTAGCGATAACGCCACCGACAAAGTCAAGCATGTGTTGAATTGGAGCAGCTGCGCCAACCACAATCCCATCTTTGGTCTCGCGAATCTCTGCCAGTTCGCGCACCGCTGTCAGATCGATATAGATGCGAGGCTTCTCGTCGCTATAGATGCCGGAGGCGGTGTTGCCTACCACTAGTTTGACGTTTGCCTTGCCGTAGTCCTTACTGAATTTCTTTTTCAAACTTTGCACTTGTTCCAAACACGATGGACGGAACCATTCCGCTCGTTGCCCTGTGAAATGCAGCTCCCGGGCCGGCAATTCGTGAGACGGTAGTTCGTCGAGATCAACCTGAGTGAGCGCAGGTTTGCATTGAACCTCAAAGCAAGGATCGACTATGCAATTTTGTGTTTGGTCGCAAGACTCATCGTAATCCTTCGCCAATGTGCGCATGGCATGCAGAATTGGACGATATCCGGTACAACGACAAAGGTTGCCACCAAAGCTATCCTCGATATCCTGCTGGGTCGCTTCCGGGTTTTGCTGCAAAAGCGCGTGCGTATTCATCACGAATCCCGGCGTGCAAAATCCGCACTGCGTGCCGTTGAATTTCGCAATACAGTACTGCGTGGGGTCAAGCCCATCATGCACGTTGCCGATGCCTTCAGTTGTTGTAACGGACATACCATCGACGGCGCATACTGGTTTCAAACACGCATTGATTGCGCGGTGAACAGGTGTTCCATCAACCGGGTCTTTGTGCGAAACCATCACGGTGCAAGCACCACATCCGCCCTGCTCGCAAACAACCTTAGTACCAGTGTATCCAGCCTTGCGCAGATACTCTGTCAACATCGTTGCCGGATCCGGATTGTTGATTTGCACGCGATTGCCGTTCAACCAAAATATGAGCTGGTCAGAGTAAGTGACTTCCTCTTCACAGCTACGCTCTTTGGCATTAGTTGTCGATTCGGACATTAGAGCAACCTCCATAGAAGCGCTATCTCAATTGCAAAAAATGCAACGAGCAGCGCAAGACTTACTGGACCAACCCAGGTAGGCGTGTCCTTTTTAGGGAACAGCCACGGCGTAAAAGCTTTGATCAAAAGCGGCATGGTCACCCATGTCGTCAAGGCAACACTGATGGAGTTGCCGATGAAGTTAGCAACTGCCGAGTTCAAACTGTGCAATTGCGGGTTCAAAAATCGAATTTCGAGCATGACGATTGGATACAGACCTAAAAGAATCAACATTGCTGTCTTCCAGTTAGGTGGTCCTTTTTGCCCCTTCTCCAGAGAAGGAAACCAGCCCGGAAACGACCCAGTTACCGATTGGAATTCTGTGGAATTTACTACTGGTTCTGCAAGTGTCAAAAGTTTCTTTCGCTCGTCGGAAACGAACCACTCATCCAAAGCATCTGGTGAATCGAATCGAATCAATGTTGTCCAAACGTTTGGAGTCTTCTTTGTTGGTGGTTGCAAATAAACACCGCGATAACCTCGACGTTTAGCCTGGGCGGATTGAAACTGTTTCTCAAACTCGCGATAAGGCGCTTCCAGTCCTGGCTTCACCTCAGTAAGAATCGCTACCGCGACACTACCGACGGTGCCATAGACAGAAGTCACCGTCTCATTCAAGGCAACTTCTTCCACTTCGATTTTTGGTGCCAGTTCTTTCAATAATTTCAAACGGTCCGGGCTCGCTTGCCATTCGGCAAGTAAACGATGGTCATAAAATCGCTGCACTAGCGTCCACTCGTTTCCATCGGGTGTGCTCGCCGGAATGATTTCTGCGGACAAGACAGAACCGCTACCCACGCCAACCATCATTAGTCGTGTGAGCCAATCAATATGATCACCAACATCACTACACTTCACCGACAATTTCGTCAGGTGAACTGTATCGTCCGTTGATTGCGCTGAATGTGTGGAAGATTGAGTCATGTGCTCCTCAGTTAATATCATCTTTCAAAACGGCAACCAACTGTTTGTCCATCGATTCGATTGTGGTTTTCACATCGTGCAACATCACAATGCGATCACTTATGAGCTGAACGGTTTCCCGTCTGCTCGGATTTGCACTGGCGGACAGTTTGCCAAAGTTGCGCTCATTTTGCAAGTTGGTAGTGATTACACCTGCTTTTCTCCAGCGTTTAATCAACGATTCTCGTCTAGTCATGCCGTTTTCCGTAGCAGGTGAATTTAAGTATTGACGGACAGACTGGGGAATCGACTCTTTGCTGGAAGCACTAGGAACAAGGACTTGCGCGAGCACATTCAATTCAGGCTTTGAAGGTCTTCGCCCGATCCGCGCTTGAATCAGCGATACAGTTGACAAAAGCAATACCGTCGAGCCAGCTACGAGATCTATCGCGTTGGCATGATTATTCTTTCCCTTCATGACTAAGCCTGAAGAAATAATCCCAAGTAAGCCGGATTGAGTAAAATTGAGAATATTATTGTATTGAACGCCACGAGCGCGTGAAGCAAGGATTGCACCTCTTGCTGTGTACTCGTCCGAAAGTTGATTGTCGATCTGGTCAGATGCGCTGCGGACCTCCAGCGCGTGTTGCAGAACTCGTTTTGTCAATATCAGCTGTTTATCAATTTTATTGTCTGTGAAATTTTCAGGCGCAGGCAGAATTACAGCAGTAAGCAGCTGCAAAAGCTCCGCATCTAGTGTTTCAACAGCGCCGCTAATATCAAACAACATTTCCACACGCTTATTGACCAGGTCGATTGTCTCCACGCGCTTGTTATGCATCGAAGGCATTGAAGCGAGCGCCTCCGCACTTCCCTTCTTGTTCGACAATCTACCTACTTGTTTCCATCGCTCCAGCAATTGCTGTTTTCTTGTCATGCCGTTTGTTGAGTCTGGAGGGACACGTTCCAAATACGCAGAGATCAAGGGAGAAAACCGACATTCGCTTGGCACATCAAAATTGAAAATGTTTGCCAGCGCGTTGATTTCTGAGACTTGCTTGCGGCGATAGAGCTTGAGAAATACAAAGTTGGCGTTTGCAATCGCGACAGAAAGAGCGTCCATAATCAAAATCTTTTGGACGCCTGCTGATGTATGCTTGAGGTAGAAGTCTCTTGCAGCTATGTTCTTCAACACACCTATTTCAGTGAAGTTGGCAGTGTTGCTCAACAAGTTCGCCCGATCACGCACGCGTACAAGTTGTGGTAACAGAACGTCAAATTGATAGTGTTTTTCTCGATCGATACGGTCGACCAACTGGCGCACTTCAAACGCCGCTCCGAGAATTTTTTCAAGCACATATAGGTCCAGTGAAAGTGCTTGCAGGTCCGCGCCATTACTAGGTCCTGCCATTTTCATATGAATGAGATCTGCGGTGCACTGTTCTACCTGAAGCAATTTTGCTGCCTCAGTACCTGACGCTCCTATTTGATTTGCGACTGACTGAATCGAATCGTTTGATGTTTGTGTTGGAACCGACGTGCTTTCAATCGCGCGCAGAAGTGCCAGCAATTCGCTATCGAATTCCTCGGCTAGCGCATTAAGCGAAAACAAAAGCGCGAGTCGATGATTGAGGAGACCAACCGATGCGCGATGACCTTGAGTCGACTCAGCCGCAAGGATTTCTCTCGAAGTGATTGATTCTTTCAGGCCAAATTCGGTTTTCCACAGATCGAGCATTGCTTGCTTGCGCGACTGTGTTTTTCCTTTGGGCGTCGCATTGATGTATTTGCTAACCAACTCAGGCAGAGGAACTGAAACTGTATTCAATCCAAATATATTCGCGAGGGGATTGGGTCGAGTTCGATCTATCGATGCCCCCGAATAAGAAAGAGCTACCGCCGCTGCTCCGATGCCGGCAGTCAACGAAGCTCCGACAAATGTCAAATAGCTCGAATTATTAAATCGCTTCGAGAGCCGCTCGGCAGCCCCAATATTAAAGAGCACGCCGAATGTGGTGAAGTTGGCGATGTTAGCCAGCTCGACGCGACGGTTGACGGTTCGCACTTGCTTATCAATTGCATCGTACGTGTCGTCAATTGCTTCATCCAGCAAATCGGAAGTTTGGCGAACTTCCAAATAGCCAAGAAGAAGCCGCCTGAGAACGATTGCTTTGTTCAAGAGCAACTCTTCGCTGGGCTCACCGCCTAAGGCTTGCAACTCAAGAATGCGATCGACATTACTGCGCACACCAAGAATGTCCGCAGCTTCGGAATCTCCTGAAAGTCCGCGTAATTCAATCGCTCCAAACACTGCAAGCGGCATCACCGACTGCCCAACTAATAAGCATGCGAGAAATAGTGCAATTAGCCGCGCTGGAATGACAACCTGCGTCATGGGATTCTTTGAGTCGAAGCGGTCGTTGAAGCTTGCCAATTGAACCATATACGCTCACGTTTATGCTCTTGGCAAAATCGATCATCTGGAGAAACAGCGCGATACTAGCTGAACAGTGACTTTTGATTACTCAGGCATCAACTCTATGGGAGACGAGCCGTACCTGGGCGCTAGTCAAGATGATTCAATTGCACAGGGGCCAATCAAATAGTTCATTTTTCAACGGCTGGACGACTCTTTGGCGTTAACAGGTTTCCACAAGTCCATCTCTCGATTTTTGCGCAATGCAATTTGCATTTCGGCGTGTTTGCTAATTCAACCCTGGTGCCTTGCCGCATCTGCCGATACTACGGACGGTGCCCTGCCCTTGAAGGGTGCCCTACCTCGGGGAGGTGCCCTGACCCCAGGTGCAGCTCAGACAGCAGATATTCTTGGCATTCGCCAGCAAGCAGAGCAAATCATCTCACTGCGCAGAAGCGAATCTATTTCAGAAAGCGAGCGGCATCAACTCAACAACTACAAAGCCCTGGTACTGCGCAAAATTTTTGAGGCTGAACTGCAAACGCAGTCTGCAGAGAGCCGGTTAGAATTCGAGATCGCGTATACCTACGATGCTATGTCTCGACAGCAGCGCAAAGAAAACGCAGTAAATCAAATTCTCAATGCTGCGAACTTCACGCAGTCTGGCGTCCTTGGCGTGATCTCGGCTTATAAAGACCTGAATGAAAAATTTATTCAGGAATCCACTATATCTCTCGTGAGTGGCGGAGTGGGAACCCTCTTGCCCACACTCGGTATTCTTCATGGTAAGGTCGCTAAAGCTTCTCACCTTACTCCGCCAGAATTTATGTCGTCTTACGTCAATGGCAAACCTGTTGACGGATCCAATCTGCCACCACTGGTAATGCGATATCTGGACTCTCCGGGCCCGGGCGAAAGCCGCACTCGCAGAGAGGTACTCAATGCAGACTGGAAGCAGCGACTTAAAGCGGACATGGCAAAAAAGAAGACGCTCGCCGGCATAGATGATGGTAAAGCCAGGAGCCAATCCTATCTCAACAGCCGCCTGGTCTTGCTGTGGTCGCTCTACACTACCATTGAGGGATTAAACTCCGACCTTCTCTCCTTGCTTAACCAGGTAAGAGGCATTGCAACTGTCGACGACCCAATTCAAAACACGAGAATCGCTCCCGCATCTGCTCTAGGAGGCGCAGCCGATGATGCAGCACGCCTGCTTCACCTGGAGCCGGTAATAGCTGAGCTGAACTCGCTCAATGCCTCCGGAGGGAGCAGTGAGCGAAAGCGGGAATTGCAAATCACACTTTTGGAGACATTGGTTTCGGGCAGTCTCGACTTGGCTGTTGCCGGAGACAGGTGTCAAAAAGAGCTCAACTACCAATACGACGTAGTTCTGGCGCAGCTGACGGGCAGACAGGCCAATGTCACGCAAAAGATATTCGAAGCAAACTTCATACAAGGTGGTACTTTCGGCATGACCGCCAGCAGCTTGTTTTTGAAAAAATATACAAATACAGCCGGCGAGGTTTTGGTTGTTTCTGGCGGGATTGGCCTTTTGCTCACTGGCGCCTCGATTTTGGCAATGCACGGGGGCTGGCGCAAAAACGAGACCGGAGCAAACTCGCTGGCAGATTTTTTCAATCTGCGACCCGCCGCCGAAAAGGGTTTTTCTCCCTTGGTCATGGACTATCTGAATTCACCCTCTCCCACAAGAACCGACCGCAAAAGCAGACGCCAATGCCTGATTGAATCGTGGACCAATAATTCTGTCGCCACTGTCAATCTCAAGGATCGGCGCTCCCTTGAAAGTTTGGGTAATATGCCGTCATGCAAACGGGACTCAATCAAGTTGGTCCTCAATCGTATCGCCCT
This sequence comes from Cyanobacteria bacterium DS2.3.42, assembly GCA_013823055.1. Classification (GTDB taxonomy): domain Bacteria; phylum Cyanobacteriota; class Vampirovibrionia; order Obscuribacterales; family Obscuribacteraceae; genus QKMZ01. The sequence continues at coordinate 11,120 of PNLN01000055.1, read as the reverse complement.
CTTAAGTTCTCTGCGACAGCAGTTTAACGAGTTCGATGTGGAGCTTTTGGATCTATTGCGAAAAGCGTGGCCGATGACGCTCGCTACAGGCACTCCTGACGTTAATTCAGGACTCAGCCCTTCTGCCCAGGGAGCAGCAACACTGCTCGGAGTGCAGGGATTGTTGGCCGGCAGACAGCAATCAGACGAGAACACCAAGTTGTTGATCACACGGCAGGTGCTCGAAGGTTTCCTCTCTATGACTACCGATGCCGATGAGGTTGGATATGAAGTTGACGCGGAGTTCAAAGCCCTGGACCGCATGGAAAGGCGAAGAGACAGGGTCGTCCAACTGACAAACAATGCCAACTTTCTCCAGGGGGGCGTTCTTGGTCAAGTTGCAAACTGCCTTGGATTAACAGGCAAACCAAAAGAGATATTGGCTACAAACTATATAGTTATTACTACTTCGGCAATAGGTACTGGACTGGCGGCACTCTCCATGCTGGAACAACACGGCGGATGGCGAATAGGCAAAGCCAAACCGAATACCTTAAGTGCTGCGTTCGGAAAAAATTCCGAGCACATCAATTTTTCTCCCGTTACGATTCGATATCTCAATACGGTAGCGCCGGATTCGCGGACGAATCTGTCCAGAAGAGAAACGTTGATCAAGTACTGGAAAGAGTCGAAAGTTTTGAGCATCAATATTGACCGAAATTCAGCGGTTCAAAAACTCTCTGCAGAAGGAAAAGAGCACCACTGGTGGTCTGAAACCATCAAAATGATCAACAACCGGCTAACCATGCTTTTTGATTTGCGTGCAGTGCTGCGAAGCAGCACTATTGGCTTCTCTGAGCTGCTCAAGGCTATCGATTGAGACGGCGCGGGACGCTACTTTTGCTTCTTCGCATCTAATTGCAATCTCCAGATCATCGAAACAGATTGTCCTGGTCTGCTACTGCTTACAGTCATGAAAAAACCGCCATCGGGATCGATTGCCATTGCTGCCGGCATCAAATACTTGCGAGGAAGGTTGTATTCATGCACCTTACCCGAGCTGTCTACCGAGAGAATCGCTCCCTGCCCATCTGCCTTCATTGCTCCGATGTAGACACCGTCTTCGTGTCCGAAAATCGCACCTGTGTTGACAACATTAGGAAGCTGAAATTCATCTAGAGTGCCGTCGGTTTTCAATCGTACGACGGACGACAGCTTGGGAGCCCACAACGCACCGTCATTGCTATTAGTGATGTCACCGGTGAGTCGCCCTTTACCAGCAGCGAAATGTTTAACTTCCCCGGCGGTGGTCAGACGTCCAATCTGTCCACTGCCAACCTCGGTAAACCAAATTACTCCGTCTTGCGCCATAAGAGATGTTGGTGCATCGTCTGCCTTACCAACGGTGAACTCCGTAATCTTTCCGGTTGAATCAATCCGCCCGATTTTCCCTGCTCCCGATTCGGTAAACCACATGCAATCGTCATCGGGTCCGTGTTGGATATCAAACGGCCTGCTGCCTGCCGTCGGGATTGCAAATTCGGTGATCTTCCTTGATGCATCAATTCTTGCAATCTTGTTGGCGCCAGTTTCAGTGAACCAAAGCGGCTCTTTGCCTGAGTAAAAGTTGATCGACCCAGCTACAGCGGCCGCAGTAGGAGTTGTGTGAAATGTCGTCTTTGCACCTTTGCTCGAAAATTCTACAGCGCCCGACTTTGCATCGCGAGTAGAGTTCGTGAACCAAACGCCCTTCAATGGCCCTGCGCCAAAGTAAACGATGCCGTGCGGGGATGCCTGTGGAACGGGATAGTTTGTGAACTTTCCGGACGGGCGTCCGGCACACGCAGGCTCTGTGGTAGCAATGAATCTCAGCGCGATGATGCCAAAAACAGCTAACTTCCAAAACATTTGATTCATTCTTCGCCCCTTGCGTTGAGTCTGCGTCATTATCGCAAACAGAAGACTAACCCACCGGAAATAAATCTTGTGGACACCTTATGCACATCTATGTGAGGTAAAATATGGTCTTCTTTGGCACGGACCGGTTGTAAATTCCTGGAGGGTCTATGAAATTCTTGTCTTCGCTTTTGGCTTTGGCAATTTCCGTCGGTTGTGGTCCAACGCTTGCGGCGGATGAAGGCAAGACCACCAAAACCGTAACAGCTAAAATTTCAGAGAAAAAGGCAAAAGAAGCTTCATTGAAATTGGTCCCAGGTGATTTGCTCTGCTGGGATCTGCAAATTGAAGAAGGCATACCGGAATATGCTTATTACATTAAAGGCAAAGACGGAAGAATTAGCGAAGTAGAGCTGGACGGAAATACAGGCAAGAAAACCAATATCGGTATTTTGATCGAGTCGCTTGGCAAAGATGGCAAAACGATCAAAACCACCAACGCGAAAGACCTTGCCAGACTGAAAGAAACCAAGCTCACCAGAGAGCAGACCCAGGAGAAAGCTCTCAAGGCGTACCCCGGCACCGTTGAAGCCTGGGAACTTCTTTTATGGGAATCAGGAACAGAAGGCAAGCTTGTCTTTGACTTTCGCGTTGTTGGAAAGGATGGCAAGAAAGTAGTTACTGTTGATTCCAAGACCGGTGAAATTGTGTCTATCAGTGTATTCGTCAAAGGCAAAGGCCGTTGAGCCGCACCCATCTGAATCAAACTATGCTCGCTCGACATTGCATATTTTCCAAACTGCTCGTGCGGAATAGCATCAACGCGGAGTGCAACTCTGTTGCGGCTCATTGAAGCGCACCATAGCTGGTGCGGAGAAAACATACGAACGATCGCTCTGCATAACAACCACAAAGGACTTCCCTTCATGTCAAATGCTCGCGTGTACTGCTTACTTCTAAGTGTCACAACCCTTTGTATGTGGTTTGCCTGTCTGGGCGAAGCTGCCTGGGGAAAAACTGCAGTCAAAAAAACAGCAGCCAAAACAGATCGCAGCACTCGTCGTGATTTTAAAGAGCCGGTTGTGCTGGCGAGCAAGGACGGCATCCTGGAAGTTCGACTCACAGCAAGACAAGGACAGGCGAAGCTCGACACGCTAGATAAGCCGGCCAACAACTTTCTTCTTTTCAGCTACGAAATAATCAGAGGCACCGCATCAGACGGGCAGAATTCTGGCAGGAATCTTTATCCAGCGCCGACGCTCAAGGTATATCCGGGCGAAAAGATGATCGTCCACTTTGAGAATGAACTCAAAAATCTGACGATCAAAGATTATTTCATTCCATCGTACACAGCCAAAGGTCAGCCCATTCCGCTGTACCCGCCGCAGATGAAAGAATCACCGATAAACCTCCACATTCATGGAGCCCACATCAGTCCGAAAGGAAACGCTGACAACGTCATGTTGGACATTCCGCCGGGCATGACCAACACCTACACCTACGACATTCCGAAAAACATGCCGCAAGGACTGTACTGGTACCACTGCCATCTCCATGGACTTACTTCACCACAGACATATTGTGGGTTGGCCGGCCTACTTGCGGTTGGAAAGACGGATGGCAACATTCCTCTTGTCGCCGACAACAAAATTCCTGTCCGTAATATGGCTCTTCAATACAACTTCGTCTTTGATCGCGCAGGAGGTTCTGCAGACCTCAATAACACGATGTGGCCGATGTGGCTCAACACAATAGTTCCACCGAAGAAGGGCGAGCTGGAAAGTGGCAAATATCGCCCGTCGCAAATGCCGGTCAACTTCAACGAATCAAAGAAGGGCACCAAATTTGCCACCATTTGGTATGAAGGTCCGCTATCAGTTCGAAATCACAGGGGACAGTTTTCACTCATCCCAACCAATCTCCAGAGCTTCACACCGAATGACAAAAAAGCTGGCAGTCTGCCGGAAAATCCGTCACTTCCCGATCACTTGCGTGACGTGCAATACACAGTGAACGGTCAGTTTCAACCGGTCATTAAAAGCAAAGCCGGACAAACCGAAATATGGGTGCTGGCCAATATAAGCGACCTTGCATATATGAACGTGCAGCTGACTGAAACAGCAACAGGACGGCATCCCAAGATCGCCATTGTTGGGCAAGACGGCAATCCCTATTCAACTGTTCATTATCCCAGAACGGTCGATGGCACCAGACTACTAATTCCGCCGGCGACACGCTTTGCGATCGCTGTGACAATTCCGGCAGAAGGCGAGCTCATATTGGAAATGCCCGATCTCGGAAAAACTGCTGTCAATAATGGACAGTACGATCTGACAAAGACGCTCAGCAGCCCTGGTGTAATGTACACCAGCAATGGAACCGAGAATCCTCCCGGCGTATTGGGGAGAATGAGCATAAATCCAAAGTACATCAGCTATTTTGATGGGTTCTTTATTTTTCCGACGCAAGTGCTCGCGCGAGCAAAAGCGGTGGAACCAGGCGGTGTGACGACGGCTTTCGTGGAAGGTCAGAAGATTGGTGCATACACATCCTATGTTGATCTTTCCAAGGCAACCCCGGACTTCAAGCGGAAGATTGTGATGAACGGTGGATTTTTGAATTTGCTGGCAGACAAAAATGACCCGAAGGCATTCGTGTATGCATTCGATGGCCAGACATTTCCCAATACTTCGCTGATCCAGCCTCGACTAAATTCCATCGAGGAATGGAACTTCGTCAACTACAACAACGACGAGCATCCGATTCATGTGCACGTCAACGATTTTCAAGTGACCGAATATCACGATCCCACAAACGGTGCGCGTTTCGGCCCAGAAAATTTCTCCGTCGACAATGCCAATGCGCCGGCACCGAAAATTGACTTAGAAGAGAATGTCAACGCGCCAGGTATTCTTTCGTTCCGTACTCGGTTCGAAGAATATACAGGTACTTATGTAACGCACTGCCATCGCCTCAACCATGAGGACAACGGGCTGATGTCAACGATAAACGTTATACCAGCGGTTTCTACTTACGCAGTAGCGATTCCTGGTGCGCCAGGCAGAGCCACTGAGATTCATGTGTACGATGGCGAAGATGATCGACTCGTCGCTTCCGTCATTCCATTTCCTTTCTACGAAGGCAATGTCAATGTCGCAATGGGCGATGTAGACGGTGACGGCATACTCGACTTGCTCGTTGGTTCCGGAAAGAATCACGAGCCCGAAGTTATCGCTTACGCAGGAGCATCTATCCTGGGCAAAGGAATTTTCGGAACAGAGCTTGCGCATTTTAAGCCGTTTGATTCCAACGCACGCGAAGGTGTAACCGTTGCCTCTGCACAGATTGATGGAACGCAGTCCGACAACCTCATCGTAGGCTCTCCTGCCGGTATCACAGATGAAGTGAAGGTCTACGATATCCCATTGGCTGGCTCAAACAACGGACCGACACTATTTGCAAGCTTTAAACCTTACGGCGACGATAAGTCCGGCGTAATCGTTGCCGCTGGAATGGTCGATTTCGTGACCGGCCGTGAAGACATTGTTACTGCCCCCGGACCAGGCACTCCAACGGAGATTAAGACATTCGCTTACAGTCTTTTCTATCCAAACGAGAAGGCCAGGAAAGGTCAAACAAACCCTGCCGAGACGCTTCAAAACAACACAAGCTTCTTCCCGTTCGGCAAAGACTATTCGGGCGGAGTCTCACTGACCACAGGATGGATCGCAGGCTCACTTGGTGGCGCGAAATCAATCATCGCTAGCCAACTAGCGGGAAGCGGAACTGTAAAAACATTCTCCAGCGGCTCGGCACTGGACGAAGGTCCGGCACTATATCTTGGACAGTGCAGATGTGGGAAGGATGCACCTTTCCGCGAGACCTCGAGCTTTAATCCGTTCACAAAATCTGGTGGCGTGTATGTAGCCACTACGAGTACGACGACCGGCGCACACCTCGTTGTAAGCGGCTCTGCGGACGGAAAAGCAAAAGGAAGCGTCCTCAAATATGACTTCGTCAGACCGCAACCTGATGCAAGAATGCTTGAGCCTGTACGCGTGGGAGAAGTATGGTCCGGAAGTGCATCAGCACCGGCCGCCCTCGGCGGTAACTAACATTGTTGTCGCCGCAAATCAATCGTTTAATTGCGCTCTTCTTATGTTCCGTCTTCCTACAACAACAAGTTTTTGCTGCGGCTCTTCACAATAGCGACAAGTCTACAACGGGCGCATGGCAGGCTGCTGAAGTACTGCAAATCAGACCTGAAGTTGAACGCTTGGCGCAAATGATGGCAAATTCAGAGAAGCAACCAACTGATGAAGAGGTTCAGCTCCTCCGAGCTTTTGTGCTTCGGAAAATACTGCTTGGATTTCTCGATGTTCGCAGGGCATGCAATAAAACAGAAATCGAATTAGCATATACATACGCGATTTTGCAGCGTGAACAACGCCTGCATGATGCCGTCCATGAGATGTTCAACCTTGCTAATTTTGCACAATTTTCCGCACTCTATACAATAGAGCCGTACTCAAGAATCAATTTGCAATTCAATCAATCAGCGATTCTTACTTGCGTTGGCGCTGGAGTAGGAACGACGCTGCCAATTTTGAGCATCTTATACAACAAATACGCTACCGCCCATCACACGAGTCCAACCGATGATATTCACCCTGTCGTTAACGGTGGACCTGTAGATGCTCAATCATTGTCACCTACAGTGGATAGGTATTTAGACTCTGTGCGTCCCGGAGCGGTCTGCTCGCGAAGGGAAGAATTGTTCGCTCTGTGGAAGGAGCGCTATGGTGTAAATGCTCGCAACGTGAAGTCTCTATGCAGCCTCAGCGATCCGGGAGGTAAGGGGTTTGGACTTCTAAATACTCGCATTGTGCTGCTATGGTCTCTTCATTCTCAGATTCAAGAGTTTGATCAACAACTTCTTCTACTGCTCAATCTGGTGCGATCAACCACTAATGAAGCGGGTAGCGGAGATAACTGGGATCTCACCTTACTCGGGCTCAAACCTGGCGCAAGTGAAGCAGCTCAATTATTGAACGTTAAGTCCGTAGTTGGACAACTCGTTCAGATGAAAGGCAGTAGTGATACACGCCGGGCTGCCGAACTTGACTTGCAGCTGCAGGAGGCGATTCTTGCCGGAATGCTTGATGTTCGGATTGCCACCGACAAAATAGACGACGAACTCAATTATTCCTACGACGTTGTTCTGTCGCGGCTTCTAATGCGGCGGGGCAAACTCTTGCAGTGGAACTATGATGCGAACTTTATTCAAACAGGTATTTTTAGTGCAATAGCAGGACTGCTGTTTCTGCAGGATTATCCTAAAGCAGGCAACCAATTATTCATTGTGCAAAGCAGCATTGGTACTCTGTTGTCTGCGCTAGGGCTGGCTTTGATGCATGGCGGTTGGCGAAAAATTGATACACCTCCCAACTCTTTGGCGGCTTTCTTCAACCTCGAATCCAGTTATTCTTTCTCACCAATGATCGCTGAGTTTCTCAACTCACCATCACCAGCATCAAAAAAACAATCGAGGCGAACCGTTCTCATTGAAGGTTGGAAGTCCAGAAGAGTTGCTACTCTAAATCTAGACAAACCCCGAAACCGCGATAAGATTGCGGCGACTGGTTCTTGCAAGTTTGACACGATCAAAATAGTCCAAAATCGAATAGATCTACTTCATTCACTCAAAGCAAGTTTGGAAGAGATAGATGCGGAGTTATTCGAACTTGCACAGGCGACAGAGCCATATGCGCCATCTCTTTCATCCGTTCACACCGGTGTTCAAGTTCAAATTGAACCGCACGCAGCAGACCTGGCAAAAATATTGGGTATTCGGAACCAAGTTGAATATTTGACAGCGAATAAAGGTCAGCCTGCAAGCAGTGATTTGCTGATGCAAAAACTTGCAGTAAGCAGAAGGGTTATCATCGCCTGCCTAGATGTAAGAAAAGCTGTTGACTCAATCGATCTCCAGATAGCCACAGAAACAACGGCCATGGATAGACTGAAAAGGATGCGCCAAATGGCGATCAGTCTGACGAACAACGCAAATTTCTTTCAAATAAATCTTCTAGGGATCATAAGCGATGGTCCTCTGGGGCTATCGTCCAATCCAAAACTCAATCTTTATGGCAATCGCCTGAATATAGTATCTGGTTATATGATTGGCGGACTTGCGGGACTATCATTCCTTGAGCAGCCGGGCGGCATAAGGCTAGTCAAAGCACAGCCAAACGCAATTGGACCAGCTTTTGGCATAGGAAAACGTGACGACGTCCTATCGGCAAATGTTGTCACATTCCTCAATTCGGTTCCACCAACGTCTACGAATGGACTGACGCGGGCTCAGGGACTGCTAAAGTATTGGAAAACATCAAAAGTCATGTCTATGAACGTCACGAAAAAATCCACATTGGAGAAAGTCGCCGCGAACAGCCCGACGCAGCATTTCTACTTCGAGAGGATAAAGCTAATTGAAAATCGTGTTCATATGCTGTACGACCTAAGAGCCGTAATTGACTTAATGAACATTGGGCTTTCGGAGGTTTTGCGCTCGATAGACTGACGCACTGCTCCTTGACAGTCGCCCTCACAGGTAGAAGGGACTCGTGCAAACAGCAAATCTCTCGATTCGAGAGGAATTAATCTCGGCGATTCACAATTATGAGCAAAACTGCCACCCACATTCATTTACTGTTTCATTTCAGACCGATTAAAATGCTCATGTCTCGCTAGACGTATGTGCAATATGAATCTGCTTGTCGATAAATTCAGAAACAATCCGATTCTTTACACTGCCTTTTTCTTTTCTGCTGTTTCATGTCTATTTTTTCTGCCAATTGCTTTTCAGGGAAAACTGCTGGCACCTGGTGACGCGCTTGTTCAATATCTGCCTGCCTTTCAGGGCGGAACCCACATCTGGACGACGCAGATTCTCTGCGGTTTTCCATGGTATGCAGATCCTCAATCACAGACATTCTATCCACTGAAACAACTGCTCTCAGCAATTCCAGGCGGATGGAATTTATACATGATTGCAGCGTTTACCTTTGCCGGCTTTTTCTCGGCTCTCTATGCCTTTTCGCTGACAGGCTGCTGGACAGGCGCGCTGATCGCCGGCTGTATTTATGGATACAACGGCTTCCTCCTCTCGAATCTGCGTCACACGACAATAGTGCATTCGGCAACATGGTTGCCTCTAGCTTTGTGGGCCATCAGGCGCGCAAGAATCGATCAAGCGCAAGAGAAAAACGCAGCATTGTGGTTTTGCTTGACCGTTGCCGCCACAGCACTACTATGCCTCGCCGGGCATCCTCAAATGTTTTGCTACGGATTGGCGTTGCTTGGCGCATACGTAATTGCTGAAACTTGCGAAGCAGAAAAAAAACGCAGACTGCGCTTCGCGATCTTGAGCTACCTCGCAATTGCTCTGGGCGTGGGTATTGCAGCAGTTTCGATTCTACCGGCTTCAGAGCTGGCGCGTTTTACATGGCGCTGGAATATGACTTACAAATTGTTTGTAGAGTACGGGCTTCTTTCGGTCAACTTGATTGATCAGGTTTTCCCGTTCGTATTCGGCTGCTTCAAAGAGTCTATCTATGGATGCAAATACTTTGGCGCCTACGATATACAAACGCTGAGCGGTTACTGCGGTCTGTTTACCTTCCTGCTTTTTCCTATAGGAATATTTGTTTTCCGAAAAAACAAGGTGATCATTTTCTGGACGATTGCTTTGACTGTGCTTTTTATTTTGCTCTTTGGAGACGTCGGACCGCTCTCGCAAGCAGCCTACCAACTTCCTTTCTACAGCCGCTTTCGAGTGCCGACCAGACACTTTATGGAAATCAGCATGGCGCTCAGTTGTTTGTCCGCAGCAGGCGTCGCTGCACTGGCCGGCGGAAGGATTTCCAAAAAGGTCGGCATGAGAACTCACGCAGCATTTGTCGCTTTCTTTGTTGTAGCAGCCAGCCTTGCTTGCCTGTGCGCTGCAGCATCACAAGATCGAGTGCGAGATGTCGCAGCAGGCACATTCGGGCTCTACCCATGGACCAACCCCGCTCTGGGCATTCCGATTGTGCTTTTTTTATTGGGTTCTGCAGTCTTCATTGTTTGTTTGAACCGTCCCCAAATACGGTGGCACGCTCTAATTTTGATTTTTGTGGTCGACTTCGCGATGTTTGCACTTGGCTCCGAGTATGCGGTTCTATCCCCACCGGCAGCTTCGCTCGCGCCGCCGCAACATGCCGCATGGCTGAATGCCGAAGCTGGAAAAACTCACCACCGCGTGCTCAGTTTGCGCGGCAATTCAGGCACAAAGGATGAACTGCCGGTAAATCTTTCGATGCTCTGGGATGTGCAAAATGCTTGTGGGTACGAGAATTTACTTCCGCAGCGAATATCCAACTTGCTGAGCATGAAAGAGGGGGGATTCTTACTCGGGACGTGGGCGAAAGATGAAGACCACACGCTAGATGTTTTAGCCGTGAAATACATTCTCTTGCCGAAAAACGACAGCCGCTATCCGGCACCAACAAGCAAGCGATGGCGCTTTGTCAAAGAAGCAGGCGATGCCTTGATCTATGAGAATCTTCGAGCCATGCCGAGAGCATGGGTCGCAAGTGAAGGACGTATTGGCAGCGCTGATGCGATTGCTGCCGCACTTCAAACCGGCAAGGATGCGGGAAAAGAAATTGATCCACTTTTTACGGTTTTTCTGGAGGAGCCTTCCAAAGATCAATCGTTTCCTCCTGATTCTGACTCAAAAGTCGAAGTAACCGACACCGTCTCTGAAAACCGAATGAACCTGAAAGTGAACACCAAAGATGGCGGTATCTTGGTCACAGCCGACAGCTTCTATCCAGGCTGGGAAGTGACCATCGACGGGCAGCCAGCAAACCTTTTGAAGGCTAACTATGCAATCCGAGCAGTTGTCGTTCCGAAGGGCGAACATACAGTGCAATTTAATTTCTCGCCTCCATTGCTGAAACAGGGAATTGCGATAAGTATTTCCAGCTTGCTTGCAACGGCCGCTATTGCATTGTGGCTGCGACGCCGGAAGCAACAAATCGAGCCTGCACGTACGAACGACTCTCTTTAGCTGCACTTGACGAAATAAATCGTGCTACCATTGTGCTCCTTTCTGCGTTTTCGTCCCCAAACGAACTCACAGTCACGACTAATTGACGGAGTCATGGCAGAACGTTTCCGCTGGCACCACAGACAGTGCC
>PNLN01000015.1 GCA_013823055.1 Cyanobacteria bacterium DS2.3.42 | reverse complement strand
AAATTCTTTGCGCCAGACGGCGAAAGCCTGTGCGATCAGGTTTCCCTTATCATCGTAAGCTGGTCCGATCAATGCTGTTTCCGGCAATCTAGTCAGCCACTGCTTCTCAAAACGGCTGAGACTTGATGTAAATCCCTCATCTGCAAGCGCTTCAGCGATTGATACGCAGTTTCTTCTGCCTGCGCCTCTGCTGACAAGAACCGCTATGCATGCAGCTCGTCGTGTTTTCTCTACAGGCTCCTGGAGAGAAACTTCCATATTGAATGAATTGCCCACAAGCAAATAGCTCTTGCCTGGCCATGCCGCAGTTTTCTTGTACGGAGTTACATCAATATGATTCAACAATTGTAGGTATCGCTCATTCGAGCGCGTCTCATCACGCTCTGCATCGTTGACTTCAGAAGCGATGCGCGTAAGCCTTACCAAAAGGCGATTTGACTCTTCTTTCGATGGCATGGAAAGAATCTCCGGAAAATTTATTCAGTCACTCACTTGCTCTGATCATTCACTTGCAAGTAGATGGTTAAACTGAGAAAACTGAGATTGTCTCTCAATTAAGATGAATTCTCGAAACCTTGAAAAATCACATATCCTGACGATATCCGTATGGCATAATCGCTGTGTTCGGGACTGGGGAAATTGCTTCATTCAGCAATGAGAACAGAATGCATATTTTGATTGCTCCCTGTGCATACAAAGGTACGTTTTCGCCGACAATGGTGGCGCGGGCGATGGCAGAAGGCGCCCGACATGCGGCTCCGGAGGCCGTTATAGAAATCATTCCGCTGGCTGATGGTGGGGACGGAACCATTGAAGCGCTGTATGCAGGCGCGGGTGGTAAAGTCGAAGAGATGATCGTCAAAGGCGCGCTTGGTGAGGCGGAGAAGGCCGTGTGGTTATCGCTGCCGGATGTTGCAGTCATAGAGCTGGCTTCCGCTTGCGGGATCGCAAAACTAACCGGACGCGCGCTCAAGCCGCTCGATGCCCATACTTACGGGCTTGGGCAGGTGATCAAGTCGGTTGTCGCTTTGCGGCGTCACCGCCGTATTGTAATCGCCGTTGGAGGCAGTGCCTCCACAGATGGTGGCGCTGGTGCACTCACCGCATGTGGTGTCAAATTTCTTGATGAAAACGGCAATGAAGTTGCTCTTGGTGGTGGAAATCTGGGCAAAATCGCCAGCTGTGATGTCTCCGAAATCAAAGACTGGATGCGGGATTTACATATGGAGATAGCGACCGACGTACATAATCCACTCACCGGTCCTAACGGTGCAGCGAGAATATTCGCTCCGCAAAAAGGTGCAATTGAGTCTGACATCGAACTTCTGGAAAGCAATCTCGTGCACTTTGCGCGAGTGTTGGGTTCTGCTACCGGTCGAGCCGATTACAAAAGTCCCGGTACCGGCGCCGCCGGCGGCACCGCTTTTGGACTGGCATCTGCCTTCAATGCGCAATTAGTCTCAGGATTTGCTTTCGTAAAAGAAGTTTTGAATCTCGAGAGCAAGCTGCAGAAGGCAGACTTGATTGTCACCGGCGAAGGAAAACTCGACGGTCAGACTATTTCCGGCAAAGCGATAGGCGAACTTTTGAAGATGGCTAAATCAATGCGCCGCGATCTGATTGCAGTGCCTGCGGTGGTTTCCAAAGACCTGGAATCCTTGACTGGTTTCAAAACAATTGTTGCTGCCGCGCGCGACGACAAATTAGCTTCGTTCGATGATATCGCTCGTGCCACCACAGAAGCGATTCGTCAGAGTCGATAATAGCTTGAGTTACTCAGCCTAACTTGATTTGCACATACTAACTACTTAGCTTTTCTGAACATCTCGACGATGTCGGTCGGCACCATTGTCGATGAGACGACGGAGTTTTTACCGTCGGTCGGCAAATTGGCAGCCGGCAATTGCTGATAGTTGGTTGGCGCTTGCTGCTGATAGGCAGCCGGTTGCACGTTGTGAACTTGAGGGCTCTGTGCAGCGTTGGCGGCTCCTGCACCACCTTGCGGTGTTTGCAGCGGCTGGTCTTGCACTTGCGGAACTTCTTGAGCTTGCTGAATTTGTTGCTGTGGAGCAGCTTGTGCTTCCATGCCTTGCGGTTGCGCGGCACTTAGTTGCGCATCACCGCTCGGCACTTGAGTTGCCGATTGAATGGTTTGTTGTCCGGCGGCTTGAGCGGTTTGCGTTCCGGTCGACGCGGCTCCCTGAGCCAGTGTGTCTGCGCCGTCCATTCCTGGAATGTTCAATTCTTGACCGGGCATGATCAAGCGCGGATTGTCGCCGATGATCGACGCATTGGCTTGATAAAGTTCGTTCCATCTGCTGCCGTCGCCGAGCAAATCTTGTGAAATCTTCCAGAGACTGTCGCCGGATTTGACTACATAATTGCCGGCGTGATTGGCGGCAACTTCTTGTCCTGGCAGATTGATGGTTGTGCCTGGATGGATCAACTCGGGGTTGCTGCCCAAGACATCTTTGTTTGCATTGAAAAGATCTTGCCACTTCATGCCGTCGCCCAATTGATTCTTGGCGATGTTCCAGAGGCAGTCTCCAGCTCTGATTGTGTAAGAGGTCGGAGTTGCAACTGTGCTTCCTGGCGCTACTATCTGATCGCCAGTTACCGATGTTGCATCTTGAGGTGCAGCTTGATTGACGGCATCTTGGGCTCGTCCGACATCAGATTGGTTTTGAGCGACTTGCTGCGGTTTGAAATCTTGAACCGGTTTGGCTTCTGCAATGTGATGCGGTTTGGCGATGCTGTGGCCTACCGATGGTTTGTTGTATTGCACGCCATGCAAATTGCGGTGGGATATGCCGTCCGTGCCATGACTGCTGATGTTTCCACCGGCTTTCATTTGATGTCCTTGATAGTCCATTACAGGTTTGGCTGCAGCTGCGTGATGACTGGCGCTGGCGGTGCTTTGTGCAGCGGAATGTGCTTTGGTGCCTGCATCTTTGAGTGAGTCGAAAGTGAGCTGTTTGGCTTTGAGACCTTCCATTTTTATTGCCGGTTTGGCAACGGCCTGTGGTTGGTTCCATTGCGAGCCTGCGTCGCTTACAGCTTGAGCGCCTTTGTCCATGCCGCCTAAGGTCGGGCGGAAGCTTTCGGTATTATTGTTGTAGGCAAGTAATTTGTCGGAGCCTGCAGTGTCCATTGACGTTTGCGCAGCATCTAGTGATGCGGCGTCTGCACCGGTTGTTTGACCCATTCTGTAGGAGACATTGTTGTCGGCGGTTGGCGCCTGAATATCGCGCATGCTGCCGGATGCACTCAATCCGCCGCCGCTTGAACCATAAGACTGTCCGCTTACGTTCAACGAAGGAGGATTACTGGATAAAGGTACTGATTGAGAAAGGCTGTTATTGACTGTGTTGTTTGCAAGCGCCGGTTGATTGAGCGGCATGCGGGCGTTAGCCAAACCTGAGGAGGCTTGCAATTTGTCTGAGAACAATCTTTGCGTGCCGCCCAGATGCGATGCTAATTTGCCGTCCGACAATTGAGGACCGGAGAGCATTTCACCATAGGAGCCGCCGGAGTTTTGTCCGGTGAATTTAGAACTCCATTCGAATTGCGGCTTGTTCAGATCAAGACCGCCGGAAACATTCAATTTATTGAGACTGGAAAAATGTTCGGGTGAGACATTCAATTGAGGCGCTGTGGCAAACTTGCTGGCCAGCGAATCAAAGCCCATGAAATTGCTGGTGAATGCGCTGCCGCCCATACTGCCGAGCGAGCTGAAGATGGGAGCATTTTGCGGCAATACGGAAAGGTTGATTGCTGAATGTTCCATTCCAGGAATGCCTGTGAACTTGCCCAGACCCATCTGAGAGCTTGCCTGACCCAATTGCGCAATAAAGTTAGGATCGAACAAACTAGATAACGGCGATTGTGCAAAGAAAAATTGACCCAATAGTTCGAAGAAAGAATTCATCAAACCCATGGCGCCGGGCATACGCATTATCAATTGAATGATGGGCGAAATCGGTTCGTTGGCGCCAGCCAGTGCTGCGACCATCGGACTCGCGTCCATGGGCGGCGGAGCGAACGATGCCAGAGCTTGGGCTTCCATGCCGGTGGGCGGTGGAACTGCTCCGGTAAGTTCGATGCCCTGAGGCAGCGCGGATGCGGCTGCTGTAGCATCGGGCCGAAACGAAACTTGCATTTGGCTCATGTCGACTTGTCCAAGACCGCTGCCAGCGCTTGCTTCAGCTCCGGCACTCAAACTTCCCTTCAAAAATTCGTGCCCACCTGCTCCGGCTAGATCGGCGCCGGTAGATGGGCTGGAGAATGATTGCGGTCGGAAATTCAAAGACATTGGTTGGGTTCTTTGGAAGCTGGCTCAAATGTACAACCGGCCTGCATTGAAGTAAAGACGGTTTGTGGGAAGGCTCCCATGTCTAGCCGACTTTCGTGGTGGAAATACGAAAAGAAATTTTGATTGTTTGTCCAAAATGCCAAATTCGGCATCAGGGCTCGCTTAATTTCGGTTGAATTCACTTGATTTCATTTGAGCGAGCCAAGCGGTTAAAATCTAGCTGTAGAGAAATACGCAAAGTGCTGCGGCTTTCAACTGAATCGCGGTGCTTCGGCAGGGAAGGAAAAAATGGATTTAAACAAGAGAGGACGTTTGCAGGTTTCCAGAGCCGCCTTGCTGTCGCTTGCATGTCTTGCGTCTTTCTTGGTTGCCAGCGTTTTTCCAGCCGGCACGCAGGCTGCTCCAGATGCCAAAGCAGCTGCTAGTTCTTCCAAGCCGTCTAAGCCTTCAAGTCCTTCAAATCCTTCAAATCCTTTTGCTACTCTCGCTCCCGCGGTACCGGCTGCTCCTGTTGTCAGCCCAGCTCTGCAGAACGCACTTGCCGCTTACAGTCAAAGTCCCGACCAGGCCGGTTTCGACCGCATGGTTGCTGTAATGAAAGACGCGCTCGTTCAGCCTCCGTTGAGAGACATTGATGCAGCAGCCATCATTAAGAATCACCCTCAACTGGCAGATTTGGGCGCCCGTGCCTTTGATGCCGGCGGAGCCAAAGTTTGGGCTTTCAACAAATGTCCCTTTGCGCAAACAGTAATTATCGTTACCGGGCATCCGGCTGGTCCTGCTGCACCAGGCAAACCTCCGGCATTTCCAGCTGCGTACCGCGCTCAGCTTCTTTCAATGCCCCCTTCCATTTCCGTGTCCAGCGCCAAGGTCGTCACCAAGTCGGCGCCGGCGCCCGCTAAGGTTGTAAAAAATGCGCGTGGGAAAGTGATAAAGGTCGTGGCTGCGCCTTCAGCGCCTGCCGCAGTGGCGGGAGCGCCTAAATATCTGGTTATTGCCGGCAGCGACAGAGCTACCGGATTGATTACGCTTTACGGTCTGAAGCCCGGCGAAGCCGGTTGGATGGCGGCTCCTGAGCTGTTCACCTCCGTACCTCCCTTTTTGCTTTCCAGCGTTCAGGGCAGAGCCTCCTTTTCTGGTCCCGATATCGTGCTCAGCCTTACTTCCACTCGTCCTGTTGCCGAAAAGCCGGCGACGGCAAACGGCAAAGCCGTTGGTCAGGCATCCAGCGGCTACAAAATTGTTCTGCGTTTCGTCAATAGCAAATACCTGCTCGAAGGAAAAGCCCCGGATGAAGGTCCGGCGATGGTTGTTCATCAATTTTTGCAAGCAATCAAGGACGGCAGACAAGATCTTGCCAAAGCCTGGCTCGCCGACGACCATCTGGCTGCGATTCCCAAATATCTGGGTCTTTATGGCAAAACAGATCAGGTCTATAAACTCGTTGCCATGTCCAATCCTATGGGTGGTGGGTCACGTTTCCGTGTCGTAACCTTCGGCAAGGATGACCTGATTCTTGATGTAGGCGTGATCAAGAAATACGATTACGGCAAGCCGAGATCTTATGTCGCGATTAAGGCGCTCTTCGTGGCGCCCCCGGATCCGTTTGCGAAAAAATTGGTTGGAGTCACTCCCAATTTTGAGAGAATTGGCGACCCTGCCCCGTCTCCAGACGCTCCGTCCAATAAAATCGAGACAAAACAATAAAGAAGACTCTTACCAAGTAAGAGATCTTGAAAAAAGAGCTGTCATTATGGGCATATTAAGGCTGAACTGCCTGATTGCAATAGGTCAACCCCGTGTCGTCATCGTCCGACACCCCATTTAGCCAAACTCTTCCTTCTCGTGATGATCAACCATCCGAGGAGAAGACTTACTTTGCGCCTTCTCTTTCTTTTCTTACTTACTCTTATCGCGAGACGCTCTTTGCTGAATTTGAGCGGCTTGTGGAAGCAGCTAAGCAATTCGATGGTCTGATTATCGATTTGATGCAGACGGGCTTTTCTGTGCCGCTTGATGAATTGGTCAAGTTCAGCCTTTACGCCAAACGATTGCTCAAGCCGCAGGGCGTGCTGCTTTTCGTTAAGGCAGACGGAGCGATTACTCTGACCAAAGACGACCCGGGCGGCGGTTTGACTTTCAATGTCTACGATAGCCCGTTCGGCATTTTTGCTCGCCATCCGATGCTTGCCGATTATGTTTGCGCCACGGTATCCGGCATAGACAGAAGGCGTCTGCGCGGCGGCGGCAGTACTCTCGCCAATCACATTCTCTACACATCTACTCCGGTTTTGACCGATTCCGGACGAAAAGCCAAAGAGGGATTCAATCTTCCGGCGCCGCAGAGTTGGGTCCTGCAGATGATCGACGACTACTCGTCGGTGGAAGCGATTACCCGCACACTTGAAGAGCGGCATCAATTGCCAGCCGACGAGACATTGCGCATGCTCCAGGAATTGGAAGCGGAAGACATTATCTTCCCTGTTTTTTCTCGCATTCAGTTTCTCTCCAATTGCTATCACAACAGAAAGCCGTTCAGACTGGGGCGCTACATGGTGGCTGCAGGCATATTGAGCGAATCACAGTTGCAAGAACTCTTGGAAAGGCAAGAGGAAGAAGGCTGGGGCAAAGGTCAAAAGACATTCCTGGGACTGCTTGCAGTCAGGCTTGGCTTCTTGAACACACGCGAATTGGAAGTTCTTCTCGACGACCAGTATCTCTACGGCGGCTATCACAAGAAGGCCGATTCTGAAGGGCAGGTTGGGCGCAACGTAGAAACCATGCGCGATTCGATGATTGGCTCACTGGGTGCGATCGACGCGGACGGCTTGCTGCAGTCGTTGTCTACCGCGCAGAAAAGCGGCTTGCTGACTGTGGAAAACCGAGACAAAGCTTTGGTCGTCTCTTTTCTGAACGGCAAACCGATTAGCGCCAAAATGAACCGTTTGAAGGGCATAGAGGCGATTACAGAGTTCGTTACGCAGTGGTCTGAGGGTATCTTCGTCTTTCGCGACAAAGGGGTCTCACAAGAGCTGGACGATGGCTGTGAGCTGAAGCGTTCGCTGGACAAATTGCTGCTTGATTCGGCGTTGTACAAAGACCAGGTCAATCAAATCTTGTCGCAACTGCCGACCGGGCGAAATACAATTCTCGAGCGTGTCTGGAATTTCGAGACTTTGTGGAACAAGCTCTCCGCAAAGCCGCTCAAATATCTTGACGGCAGTGTGGTCAGCGATAAAGACAAACAGGCGATCATGCAGTTGGCCAATTTGATCGACGGTCTATCTACGCTTGATGAGGTGATCAAATCATTTGATCTCTGGCCGGGCTATGCGATCATCAAATCCGTCCATCTGCTCATCGATCAGCGCCTGGTCAATGTGCAGCAAGCCAGTCTTTTCCGTCCGCTTTCGGTCTTCCAGCGCATTGTCAGCGAATTGCAGAAAACAATTGGCAGGGATGACAACAAAGCATTGCTGCAAGCCAGCCTGCATTATGTGCATGGAGACTCACCGGCAGCATCACGCTTCCATATCGATCATGAAGGGCGCGTCAGCGTCAATCTTGCGCAAGTAAAAACGTCAGGAACACCTGTTTCGGCTGTTCTTCTGGAACTGCGCCGCTGGATGGAAGCTTACCTGGCGTACTGTCGCAGGCAAATCGATCCGCATATTGTCGACAATGCAGTCGCCAAGATTGTCAACGGACAGCCGCCGCAGTGAAACTTCTAATTGGTACATCTTAAGCGCCGGAAACAGTACAATAGCGCTTTCGATAAGAACCAAAGAGGGAGTCCTCGATGAAGTATAAATTGGAGCCGGCTTCACTGTCTGAATGCCAGAGCGATCTTGCGTGTGTTTTTGTTTATGCCAGTGAAAAGGTGTCAGACGTCTTCAAAGCCGCAGACCCTGCATTTGCGCGCAAATTGAAACCGTTTGTCGACATGCTCAGCGAGCATGTCACTGAAGACGGATTCAAAGGTAAAGCCGGTCAGGTATTGACTCTGCCAACATTTGGTCATCTCGATACTCGGCGTATCACCCTCATCGGTCTGGGCGAAAGCAAAGATTTCACTACTGCGCATGTCCGAAAAGCAGCAGCAAATCTAGTTCGCCGTCTGCCTGGTGATAGCTTTCAGGGCAATGTCAGTTTTTACTTTCGTCAGGCAAACCCTGTCAAAGCCGCCGCTAAGAAAGCCACTGGCAAGCGTCAAACAAAAACTGCAAGTGTAGCGAAAACCGGCAATACGACCAATGATTCTGAGATCGCTCAGGCGATTGTCGAAGGCATTCTTCTGGCATCGTATTCATTTAAGAAATACAAATCATCGAAAAACGGAGACAATAAAAAAGAAAAATCTCTTCAATCCCTTTCTTTTTCCGGGCTGTCCCTGACGGCAAAAGCATTGTCTGATGCTTGCATAAAAGGAGAGGCGATTGCTGAGTCGACAAATTTTGCTCGCCGTTTGATTGCAGAGCCGCCGTGCTATATGACGCCCAGCAAGCTCGCCGAAGAAGCGCGCGCTGTGGCCAAAGAGTTTGGGCTGACAATCAAGGTTTTCAATGCCCAAGAAATCGAGCGCATGTCTATGGGGTCATTTCTTGGTGTCGCCCGTGGTGCTAAAGAACCGCCTAAGTTTATCGTCATATCCTACGATGTTCCTAAATCAAAGAGAAAAGTCGCCATTGTCGGCAAAGGCATAACCTTTGATTCAGGTGGGCTTTCCCTTAAACCGGCTCAAAGCATGGAGCACATGAAATACGATATGTCCGGTGCAGCGGCCGTCATTGCGACCATGCGTGTAGTCGGCAAGTTCAAACCCAATTTTTCTGTCATGGCGGTGGTTGCGGCCACGGAAAACATGCCTGGAGACAATGCACTTCACCCGGGTGATGTGATTACTGCAATGAATGGCAAGACTATCGAGGTCAATAATACGGACGCTGAGGGTCGATTGATTCTCGCTGATGCGCTTACCTATGCGGTTAAGCAGGGTGCCGACGAATTGATTGATATCGCCACTTTAACTGGAGCAGTCGTCACCGCACTAGGTCGCGTGGCGGCAGGAATTATGGGCTCCGACCAGGCTCTGGTCGACAAGCTGATCGACAGCGGCGCCGAGGCTGGCGAAAAACTCTGGCAATTGCCGCTTTACGATGAGTACAGCGAATCTTTGAAGAGTGACATTGCTGATTTGAAAAACGCCGGAGCGCGCGGAGAAGCCGGATCGGCAAGTGCGGCAATGTTCCTCAAAGAGTTCACGAGCGGCAAACCATGGGCGCATCTGGATATTGCCGGACCAGGTTGGCTGGATCGAGACCGCGAAGAATGCAACAAAGGCGGCACCGGATTTGGTGTGCGTACGCTTTGCCGTTATTTAGTCGGTTAATTAACTAGTTGGAAACAACTTGAGTGATGCTGCGCATTAGCGGTATGAGCGCATCGGTGTCAGATCCGTCGCTTAGGGTTACCAGAAGACCACCGCCGAAGTCAGCTATTACCAGGAAGCCCCGCGGTGTGCGGGCTACTATCTGATGGACGCGATTGTGGCCGATCTTCTTAATTGCTGTTTCCGTATTCATATAAACTGCAAGGGCCCAGATGCCGATGGAGTCAGCTTCTATGTCTTGCGGCATAGTGTTGGCGATCAGCAATCCATCGTGCCCGATGATAATCGAGCCGATCACGCCTTGAGTGCCACCTATGTGATGAAGCAGTCCCTGGATTTCGGAAGCGGCCTCCAGTGTGAGGATCTTCATCTTAGTGTCGGATAGATCGGAGGCTGTCAGTTTGCCGATCTTTTCCAAATCTTTCTGGTCGAGAAGGAATTTGCCGATTGAAGCAATGCGTCCGCTGCCGCTGTCGCCGCCGGCATCAGGTTTTGCATCCAATCTGCCCAGACCTTCAATCTTAGGCGGAGGCAGTGCAGCAGCCATCGGTTCTTGTACTGCTACTTCACTTATAGCTTGCACCGCGGCAGCAACATTGACTCTGGGTTGATTGCCTTGATTGACCTGAGTGTCTTGATCCTGGACACCGAGGTTGTCGGCAAAAATCTGGTTCATCATGTTGTCATCGACACTAAAGAGCCCAGCATTCTGAGGTGGTGCTGCTTGCTGCGGGGCAGCCGGCGCAGCCTGTGGGACTCCGAACGGCATGGGAGCCTGTTGCGGCTGTTGACCAGGAATTCCAAATGGCGCTCCGAATGGTACTGGCGCTGTCGCTTGCGGAATGGGCGCTGGCGCAAACGGTTGGGGGGCCGCTTGCTGTTGTTGTCCGAACGGTTCCGGAGCCGGCGGCTGCATACCGAAAGGAGCTTGCGGTGCCGGTGCAGCGAATGGTGCTGGCGCTTGAGCCTGGGGCGCGAATGTTGGAGGTTGTGGTGCAAACGGTGCCGGTTGAGCTTGTTGTGCTGGATATTCTCCAGTGCCGCCCACCGGTTTGGCTGTTTCCTGCACGCCAAGATTCTTGGAGAACAGGTCATCCATAGCCGAATCATCTAAATTGAACAGACCGTTATTTTTGTTATCTGGAACAGGAGTCGTTGCCGGTGCCGGTGCAGGTCCATTGCTAGGCACAGCGGCTTGGAATCCGCCAGATGCACTTGGTGAGCCCCAACCGGATGCCGGGGGGCCACCAGATGCGGTGGCGACACTCTTGGACATAACAGGAACGATTTTGGGCTGAGTAGAAGATGGCGACGCCGACTGTTGAGGCATCGCAAACGGGTTGCCCGGAAGCGGAGGTTGAGCTGGAGTGACAGCAAAGGGCTGAGGTGCTGCTGCCGGAGCAAATGGCTGAGCAGGTGGCTCGGGGGCCGCAAATGGAGCCGGAGGCGGTGCACCAAAAGGTTGAGGTGGTGCGCCGAATGGCTGCAGTGGAGCGGGTTCTGGAGCGGGGGCTGCAAACGGCATCGCTACGGGGGCCGGAGCGCCGAATGGCGGTGCTCCGAAAGGTTGCGGAGGCGGTGCCGGTTCCGGAGCCTGTGCAGCAAATGGCATGGGAGCCGGTGTTGGGGTGGCAAATGGTTGCGGTTCTGGAACCGGTGCGTTGAATGGCTGCGGTTCAGGTGCAGCAAATGGTTGCATCTGTGGTGCCGGCTGAGAAGCAAAAGGTTGTGGTGCGGAATCTTGTCCGGGCAAGGGCGGAGCACCGAATGGCTGAGGCGCTGACTGACCCCAGGCACCACCGCTACTTTCAGGTGGAGCGACAGGCAATGACTTCATGATCGCCGGCTGAGGTGGACCCTCAGGTTTGGCTGGTGCAGCGGCGGCTGGTGCGCCTTCATTAATTCCTAAATGCTCGGAGAAGATCTTATCGATTTCGCTGTCATCAACATTGAAGAGGGCGCCTCCGGCTGCTCCTGGTGCAGGAGCGGTCGGCATGGGAGCCGGTTGAGCAACGGGCTGACCTGGCGTGAATGCCGGAGGATTGATGTTCAACCTTGACGGCGAGCCACCACCTTGCGGCTGCGGTGCGCCTCCAAAGGGTTGATTGAATGCCGGTTGAGGCGGTATGTCGTTTTCCGGTTGAGCGCTCTGGTGCAGTTGATCTTGTGCTTCGACGACGGGCAAATCCCAACTCGATGCTGTAATTCCTTGATCGGCTGGTGAGCCAAACGGTATCGGCGGTGGCGCAGGAGGTGCAGCTGGTGCGGGCGCCGGTGCAGGCGGTGCTCCCCATGGAGCCGGCGCTGCAGGCTGAGGCGCCAACTGTTGGTCAGGAGGTGTTGCCGATGTGGGAGTCAATTGTTGAGTACGTTCTTGAATCGGCACGTCCCAACGAGGAGGTGGTGGTGACAATTCTGGTGCTTGCTGGGAAGAGCGATCCTGAATGGGTGTTTCCCAGCGGTTGTCTCCTGGAGCTTTAGCCTGTGCAGGTGCCGCAGCACCCCCTGCCATTGCTTCCTGTTTGATACGTTCTTGAATAGGCAAATCCCAGCGTGACTCTTCAGACTGCTGACCGGCAGGAGGTTGCCCTTCCGCTAAAACATTGGACAGCCTGTCCATGATTGAATCTTTCGGAATGCCTGTTCCTGCCACACCGGCTGGTGCTGGTGGTGCTCCCGGGGCTTGCGGCGCAGTGCCCTGAGCAAAGCCTGTCGACGCTCCCGGCAATGGTGGTGCCGCTCCTGGAACCGGAACTCCCCAGGGATTGTTGGCTGCCGGTGCTGGTGCTGGTGCTGCCGGCATTGCCGGTTCTTGAGTACCGCGATTCTGGATAGGTTGTTCCCAGCGATTGGCATCGGCGGGCGCCTGTGCGCCTCGATCTTGAATTGGTTGATCCCAGCGATTTTGTTCGCCTCCTGGAGCTGGCGGTGGTGGCATTGCTGGTGCGGGCGCGGGCGCTGCAGCAGGTGTCACACCCCATCCTTTTGGTGCACTGGGAGCGTTCGAGACAAGTTTGTCGGAGCCTGGCGTGAATGCTTGCCACGTGCCGGTCTCAATTTGTTCAGCATCTACCGACCAGGCATTGAAAGCTGGTTTTGCTGCTGGTGCCGCCTGTGGTGCTGGCTGTTGTTGTTGTTGTTGTTGTTGTTGTTCAGAATTATTGGCTTGCTCGCCGCCCCAGGCATTGCCTTGAGCCGGTTGACCCCAGCCGCCGCCCGGTGGAATAGCTGGGGCCGCGCCCCAACTGTCGTTCGACTTCTGAGCAACTTGTCCCCACGAACTGCCGGAACTTCCTTGCGTTCCCCAGGCGCCGGCAGCTGCCGCTGCTGGTTCTTGCCCGGAAACCCCTGGCGCTTGTGGTGCCGGTGCCTGTTGCGGAGGTGTTGCCCAGCTATCCGGCACTGCATTTTGATTGGCGCCCGGTTGCCCTTGTTGCCATCCGTTTGCATTGCCACCCCAGGCGTTGCCGCCAGGTGCGCCGGCGGGAGCCGGCCATGGATTATTTTCAGGTGCGCCGGCAACTGGTGCCGGTGTTTCTGGAGTAGGCGGTTGAGTCCAACCACCGGCATTGCCCGCGCCGCCCCAATCTGGACCATTTGATGGCGCGCCCCAGGCTGGAGCAGCCGGAGCCGGAGCTGGTGAAGCCGCTTGCGGAGCCTGAATCGGCTTATTCCACGGTTGGTCGGGAGAGTCCATATTAGGTGGGTTTTGCATTCCCGGCGCTGGCGCCGTTTGCCCAAAATTCGGTGCCTGTGTCGGCGGCGCAAATTGGTTGGCTGGTTGATCGTTGGGGTCATCCCAGGCTCCACCGGCTGGAGGAGGTCCCCAATCTGCGTCTTGACCGTTTGAACCTTTTGGTGGTTCAGCTCCCCAGTTCGGGTCTCCCCATGCACCACCAGCAGCAGCTCCACCTAAAGTCGGTGATTTCTGCATTCCCGGCATTGCGGGCATGGAGGGCGTCGGCGCTGTGCCGCCAGGGGTTGGACCACCACCAGGTGCAGGTCCGCCCCAATTGGAAGCCTCTTGTTGTGGGCTGGTTGGTTTACCCCAATTTCCAGCCAACTGTGGTGCACCTTCGGCCATTGCATTTGGTGCCGGCATCGGAGGCGGCATTTGAGGCATACCGGGCATACCTGGCATCGACTGCGCGGAGGGCATCTGAATGCCCTGAGAGGGTATTGATAGATTTGGATTTGACTGTCCTGGCAAACCGGTCGGAACATTTACCGCTTGCCGATTGGGTAAGCCTGGTGGCTTCATCCAATTGGGTTCTTCTTCCTGGGCGTAGCTACCTTCCGGTCCCAGTTCATCTTGTACATCGATTGGCTCGTGCTCGCCGGTCGCTCTTTGCGATTCGGCAATCTTCCTTCTAATGGATTCAGCAAGAGTTAGCGGCTGGTCGTCTGTTAGCTGGTTGGGCCCTGCCATGCCGAATTTCTCGCCCAGTGAGCGCGTGGTCGATTGCGCTTCGCGGCTGTCCATTAGTGGCTCGGACATGCCTTTGGCGATGGCCTTCAATCTGGTCGCCGTGCCCGAATGATCGTCAGGTGGCTTGCCTTTAGCCTGCGGCGGCGCCATTTGAGGAGGATTTGTGTCTTCGAATGCCTGAGTAGGTATGTTTTGCGGCTGAGTGCGATGCGGAAAGCGGCTGCTCGGCTGTTCCATTTCCATGCCCGGAGGCATAGTGTCTTTCTTTCCGCGCACAGCATTTTGTTGCTGCTGTTGTTGCCCTCCTGGCATTCCTGCCTGAGAGCCTTTCGGCGTTTTGTCTTTTCCTTTGAACATGTTGCTGAAAAGTGCAAACGGCGAAGCCTTTTGCTCGGGCAAATCTTCCATGATGGCTCGCGCCAGAGCTTCCGGTTGCGGCGGAGTCAGGTCATCCGGCAACTGAACATCGTCTGCAGCCAAAAGAACTTGCTGGATTTGATGGTGGAATTTCGCGCAGGATTCGCAGGTCTCCAGGTGGGCGGACAGCATACGCTCGTCCTGCGCCGGCAGGTCCATGTCGAATCTTTGTTGAATTAAGTGTCGGAATCGACTGCAATTCATTATCAGTTACCGCGCTCTTTCAAGAATTACTATCCCCTGCCAAGGCATTTAACAATTTGCACTCTGGCTCTATAAAGCCAAGATTGGATGGTTTCTTTCGGTTGGTGCATAACCGAGCCCATTTGTTCATAAGTGAGGTCTAGCTGGTGGCGCAACATGAACACTTTTTGCTGCTCCTCAGACAATGTACTCAGACAGCGTCTCACTCTCTGGGTGCCAAGAATCACAGTCGTCTCCCAGTCCATATTGCCTGAACCGTCCGACGACGGGTCTGTGCGCGCTGATGGGGGCAGAGGACCGGTGTACTGCGAGTGATACTCTGCGCAGGCATCGACGATAAAGTTGGACACCCAATACCAGAGTGGCATATTTATCTTTTTTGGATCGGTGTGTTTGAGTGCAGCGAAAGCATTGCGGAAAGCCATTATGGTCAGCTCAGTGGCCGTCTCCGGATTGCCGGTGGCCATGTAGGCGATTGCGTAAAAGCGTTCTTGATGCGTCCAGACGAAATCGTTGCGCTGCTCTTTGTTGCCCTTCTTCAATTCGAAGAGCACACCGGCTGCGGCCTGGTTGAAATTATTCCGGGAAGGGAGGATAGGCATTATTTTTTGGACAACCGCTAAAAACGCGAATACTGAAACAATAGCCAACAAATTGGTTGTAGCGGGACGTCAGGAGGTTTTCATAGAAAATTTCGTGAAACCGCGATGCGCGGCCGCGAATACCCCCAACCAGCAACTCTATACCCGAAGTGGGCGAGCTGCCGACCGCCAAGTAGCCACTATTCCAGTTTACCTGATTCGGGCGGGACTCAGGAAGGATTTTGTGGGATAACTGGTGGGCTCAAAACGCTTACGGACTGAAACAACCCTCCGTTGACAGGCGATAACGACTCATACCGCTAGATATGATGTACCACGTTACGCGCGTTAGTATCTTCATTCTGATAATTAGGAAGCACGCCCGATGTCATTACCGGAAACACAAATTATTGAAATTAAGGTACGCAACGCCGCCGCCTATACTTTGAACAATGTAGTGGCAACAGCAAGAAGCTGTTCTCCACAGGATCTAAAGCTGGCGGCCGCCAATGTCGAACTGGTCTGTGACAGGGGCAAAATTCCCGACGAGGTCAGCGATTTCGTAAATTTTGTTGTCACAGATCTCTTTACACTTTTGCACCGAAGTGGGCTTTACAACAGACAAAGAGCCTTCTGGGAATCAATTGCGCGTGCTGTCAAAGTGTCTGTCCATCCCGTGATGCAGGGCTTTTTCCGCAAAGAGGCATTGCCCATGTTTGACGTCCATTTTGAGGATATTTCGGGTGGCACAACGCTTTTGGCGCTTGTGGTGCAAAACCATGCTCAATGGAAAGAGCCTCGTTATGCGACGGCATATTTTAAGGAAGCGCTGCACCGCGCTCAACAGCTCGATCGAAAAACACAGACTCTTAAAGCCGTACTGATTGTTGCTCCAAAACCATTTTCTGAAGAGCTCTACAAGCACGTAGAAAAAATGCTGGGCGGACCTAATATTGATCCGGTCTCCCGTTACGAGTCAGTTCTCCAGACGCCTCTGACCGTCCACATAGATTTGATTGAATATGGTGTCGGACAGAGCGACGGTCAAGAAATGAGCGTACCGGATGAGGCTTCAAATGGCGCGCAAATATCGGACGACAATGGTGCCCCGGAGGCCAGACCGAAAACTTACGATCCTGCTGAGATCGACGACCCGGACATAATCGGCGACGAAGTTCTCCTGCACGCTGACGATATGAAAGCTCGCCCGGGCCGATTCATATTTCGCCTTATCCAGCCGGACATCGAAAAGTCCAGAAAAAAATGATCGTAGGGGCGATGCCATGCATCGCCCTGTCCAAAAAGTGTGCCGAAGCCCGGCAGTTGACGCACGGCGTCGCCCGTCTACAGAGGAATATTTCCGTGTTTGCGCTTAGGTCTTTCGACGCGTTTGTTTTTCTGAACTGACAGCGCGGCATGCAAATGCTTGCGAGTTTCAGACGGTAAAATTACGTCGTCTACATAGCCAAGCTCCGCTGCCACGTATGGATTTGCAAAACGCTCTCGGTATTCTGCGACCAATTCTTTGTGTCGTGCTGAAGCGACAGAAGCATCGTCTTTCAGTTTGTCGAGCTCTTTTCTGTAGAGCAAGTTGACGGCACCATCTGCGCCCATGACGGCGATTTCGGCTGTGGGCCAGGCGAAGTTGAAGTCGCCGCCGACATTTTTGGAGCCCATTACGTCGAAAGCACCACCATATGCTTTACGCGTGATTACGGTCAATTTAGGAACGGTGGCTTCGCAATAAGCATAGAGGAGTTTGGCACCATGGCGGATGATTCCGTTATGTTCTTGCGTGCGGCCGGGCAAATAGCCGGGAACATCGACGAAAGTGATCAATGGAATGTTAAATGCATCGAGGAAACGGACGAAACGCGCACCTTTTATGGAGGCGTTTATATCCAATGTCCCTGCCAGTTTCTTCGGCTGGTTGGCAACAATTCCCACTGTTTCACCATGTAATCTGGCGAAGCCCGTAATCAAGTTGGTAGCGTACAAGGGGGCAATTTCGAAGAAATCACCATTGTCGAAGATGCGCGTGATCACGTCGTGCATGTCGTACGGTTTGGCCGGATCGTGCGGAACCACACTGTCGAGCGCGCTCATATCGGCAGGCTCGGCGTCATCGCCGGGTTCTACAAAGGGTGGCGGCTCTAAATTGTTGAGCGGAATATAGGAAAGAAGCTTGCGCACCATCCAGAAAGATTCTTCTTCGTCTTCGGCAAGCAGTTGTGCCACACCGCTTTTCTCGTTATGAACTCTGGCTCCACCCAGCTCATCGAATGTGACGTCTTCACCGGTGACGGTGCGCACGATTTCCGGACCAGTGATAAACATGTAGCTGTTTTTGTCCACCATGATCGTGAAATCGGTGACGGCCGGGCTGTATACGGCGCCACCGGCGCAGGGTCCGTAGATTACAGAAATTTGCGGGATGACGCCTGATGAATTGACGTTTCTGTAGAAAATATCCGCATAACCGGCCAGCGATGCAACGCCTTCCTGAATGCGGGCACCACCGCTTTCGTTCAAACCAATCACAGGGCAACCGGCTTGAAGAGCTAGATCCATGACTTTGCAGACTTTACGGGCAAAAACCTCACCAAGCGCGCCACCAAGGAAGGTGGCATCATGCGCGAAGATATAAACCGGACGTCCGTCGATTTTTCCCTGTCCGGTAATCACGCCATCCCCTAGAACTTTTTTTGAGTCCAGCCCGAAGTGCTTGCAGTGATGGACTGCATAGCGATCCAGCTCAATGAACGAATCCGGATCGAGAAGACTTAATACGCGCTCTCTTGCATGCATCGTGCCTTTCTCGTGACGTTTTTTCAAGGTCGCTTCGCTGACCGCAATGGCTCCGGCTCGCTTCTCCGAAAGCCGCTCGTTAGGCGATTTGCTGGTTTTGCTTTTGGTTTCCATTGTCGTTGCCGTCCGTTTTGTGAGGATTTGTCAGTTTAATTAGTTAGTTAAATTAGTCGGTTTAGTGATTAACGAGTGTGGATAGGAAATAGTGAACGATAGTCAAATAGATGGTCATCGTGGCCACATCCAGAATGCTGGTAATGAAAGGCCCGCTGGCGTGCGCAGGGTCGATGCCGACTTTTTGAAAGAACATAGGCATAAGTGTGCCGATTAAAACGCCGAAGGTCATCGTTACGAATAAAGAGCAGCCGACAACGAAACCCAGTGTCGGATTGACGCTGTGCAGCATCCAGCTCATTAAAGTGGTGGCACTGCCGCAAAGAATTCCGAGCAGCATCCCCACTCGAGCTTCGTGAAAGACGTGCTTGAGAATGGCGCGCCAGCCCAGTCTCTCGATGCCGGTGCCGCGCAATGTAATACAGGTGCTCTGCGTGGCAACCGAACCCGTTACACCGGAAAGCAAGGGCATGAATGAAGCTGCGGCAACGGTTTCCTTGATCACATTGTCGAAATGAGTGATTACTGAAACAGATCCGGCTTCAATTCCGAGTGTAATTAAAAGCCACGGCAAACGCGCCCCGACTGCGCGTCTCACGCTCAAACTCAGCTGTTCGCCAAGGTCTCCAGCTTCGGTCGTGATACCTGATGCCTGGAACAAATCTTCGGTTGACTCTTCCCACAAAACGTCGATGACATCATCGGCGGTGATAATCCCGCGCAGCATTCCTGATTCATCGACTACAGGTAAGGTCAACAAGTCATATCGGCTGAGCTTTTCAGCAGCTTCTTCCTGGTCTGTTGTGGTTAAAACTTTGATGACGTTGTCGTCCATCAAACTCTCGACCAAAGCTTCCGGCGGCGCCATGAGCAATTCTTTGAGAGTGACTCGGCCAGCCAGCTTTTCTTCTTCTGAAACAACGTACACGTCGTAAATGTCGTCTTCCAGTTCGGCGTATGTTTCTCTTAAATAAGAGATGGCCTGGTCGGCTGTCAGCTTTCCTTCCACCGCCAGATAGTCGGTGGACATGATCCCCCCTGCCGAGTCTTCTTCGAATCCAAGCAGTTCTTCGATGTCTTCTTTGGCTTCCGTATCGGTCATCTGACCCATGATCGACTTGACCTTGGCTTCAGGCAGCTCGGCCAACAAGTCGGCAGCATCGTCAGGGCTCATTCTGGCGATAATGGGGACAACACCAATGTCGCCTAAATCCTTAAGCAGATTTCCTTGTGTTTCAGGCTCCAGCTCAGCCAGAACAGCCGAAGCATTGTCGAGATCCAGTAGCCGGAAGCAGGAGAGTCTGTGGGCCTTGTCGAGATCTGTGAGCCACTCGGCAATATCCGCCGGGTGCTCCTCATTGAGAAGCATCCGCAACTTTTGGCGTTGCCCGTCATCGACGAGCGCGCTCAGTTCTGCCGGCGCTAAACGCGCTTTCTCGCTCATTGTTTTCCAGTCTTTTATCGAACTGAATCGGCCGGGTGTAAAAACACTCCGGTATTAACCCTATCAAGATGAGAGCTAAGGTTTAAGACAAGCCATCTAAGCTGACAGCCAGATTATTCAGACTCAGCACAGAAAGCGGCTTTCGCCGCTTTTATTTCTCTGAGCATTTGTTTATCAATCTTCAAGATACCCGGCCAACTTAGAAGACCAGGCAGGCTGCCTGAGCTTTCTAAAGGCCTTGTGCTCAATCTGGCGAACTCTTTCGCGGGTAATATTGAAGAGGCGACCGACTTCTTCAAGAGTCCGTTGCCTGCCGTCTTCCAGCCCGTAGCGCAGATGCATGATGTCGCGCTCACGTGGGGTCAACTGGCTGAGCATGCGGTTTAAGTCTTGACGCATCAACTCTTCTTCCGTTGTCATGTCCGGACGCGAGGTGATGTTGTCTTCGATCAAATCGCCGAGATAGGTTTCTTCGTCTCTGTTGAGCGGCATTTCCATCGACACTGGCTCTCTGTCAGCCTGAATGATTTCGGTGATCTTGTTGACGGAAAGTTCCATAGCGCTGGACAACTCGACTTCAGTCGGCTTGCGGCCCAATTCTTGTGAAAGTCTTGCTGAAGTCTTTTTCAATTTGTTGATTGATTCGACCATGTGCACAGGCACGCGTATCGTTCTGGATTTATCAGCCAGACCGCGGCTGATTGCCTGGCGTATCCACCAGGTGGCATAAGTGCTGAATTTAAAACCTTTGGTGTGATCGAACTTTTCGGCGGCTCGAATTAGTCCGAGATTGCCTTCTTGAATAAGGTCTTGGAACGGCAATCCCCGATTGACATACTTCTTGGCGATCGAAATTACAAGACGAAGGTTCGCTTGAATGAGCTTCTTCTTAGCGTCCAGGTCACCATTGGCAATGCGCCTGGCCAGCTCGATTTCCTCGTCCGGCTTGATCATCTTCACGCGACCGATCTCGCGCAGATACAGCCTTACAGAGTCTTCAGTAAAGCCGTCCGGACCGGTCGGCTCCTTCTCGTCCGGTTCATCTTCTTGTGCGACAACCGCGGCCGGCACTTGCTGAGTTTCTTCCTCATCAAAGGCTTCCTGCCAATCGTCAACTACTTCATTGCGAACTTTAGACGCCAAGGTCGTTAACTCCTACTGGTAAAAACTTGCCGGTAACAAATTCGGCAATCGCCACACACAGGATATTTACCCAATCCATCCAATTCTTTAGCAGTCAAGAGGTACATTAACTTTTGTAAATTTGGACGGAGTCGGTGTTAGATTCTGCATTTTCAGATATAAAGCCGGAAAAACCGCAAGCCTGGACACTGATGTGCTGCATGGCCAGCCGTTTTAACCAAATCCATTATCTATCCAGGTGATATACAAACTAGCAGGGGTGCCTTTCTCGTGCAGTTTGAAAGCGTTATGCGTACTTGAAAACCTTCGATTGCCTGATTCTTTTTGAATTGTTTTGAAACCATTGAGCCGCGGTCTCGGACCTATATAGTCGTGCTATATTCACTTTTCGCCCATTTTTATCAAGTGGGCCGTTATGCCGGAGATAATTCAATGACCAAGAAATACAACGCCCGCGAAAAGAAACAGCGCCGCCTGGCTAAAGAGCGCCGCAAACAAGAACGCGTTAAAGAAGCGATAGCGAAGGCTGCAGAAAGGAAGCAATAGGTGGCTGCCACCAAGCGCATAATGTCCGGCATGCGCCCCACAGGGCGTCTGCATCTCGGGCACTACTTTGGGGCGCTGCTGAACTGGGTTGATTTTCAGAGCCGCTATGAGTCGTACTATTCAATCGTCGATTGGCATGCTCTTACTACTAAGTATCAAGACAGTGCGTCGGTTCCAGCAAACGTCTTCGAGATAACTCTCGACTGGCTGGCCGTTGGCATTGACCCGGAGCAAGCGACCATATACGTGCAATCTGCGATTCCCGAGATTGCCGAAATTCATCTATTGCTGTCAATGCTCACTCCGCACAATTGGGTGGAGCGCGAGCCGACCTTGAAGGACATGGTCAGGATGCTTGCTCAAGACGAAGGGGAAGCACGAGAAAAGGCCACTTACGGCTTGCTTGGATATCCTGTTTTGATGTCCGCCGATATTCTTACTTTTAAAGGAGAATTGGTGCCGGTGGGCAAAGACCAGGAGTCGCACCTGGAATTCGCTCGCGACGTTGCACGTCGATTCAACAACACCTATGGAGCCGATTTCTTCCCCGAGCCCAAACCGGAGTTTACCGTTACGCCGCTGCTCAAGGGCATGGACGGCATGAAAATGGGCAAGTCTTACGGCAATGATATAAAAATTGCTGATACCGCTGATGAAACCATCCGCAAAGTAAAACAGATGGTCACCGATCGCACACGCATCGCTAAAGCCGACCCCGGTCATGTCGATTTGTGCGAAGTACCATGGCCCTGGTACCGCGCCCTTGCCGACAAAGAGATGTTGGCGACTGTCAAAGACGAATGCGAAAATGCAAAAATCGGTTGTGTTGATTGCAAGAAACGCCTGGGCGGCCTAATCAACGATCGCTTTTCTGAATTTAGAGAAAAACGCATCACACTGGCAAAAGACCCAGAAAAGGTTTTCAAAATTCTCGACTACGGCAATACAAAAGCACGCAAAGTCGCATCGAAAACGCTTTCTGAAATGAGAGAGCGGATGGGCATGATTGACTGGAACGACAGCCAGAAGACCTGGTCGCGCTTGATGGAAAGAGTTTAGTA
>PNLN01000072.1 GCA_013823055.1 Cyanobacteria bacterium DS2.3.42 | reverse complement strand
GGACGAGCAGAAAGAAACCAAAGTGGACAAAAAGAAAGCCACGAATCAGCGACATAAAGACTGATATCTAATTTGACAGCACATACAAAAGTATGTATATTGTAGATATAGGAAATTGTGCACTGCCTACAAGTGCAGAAGTCCTGTGCGCGAGTGTTGCCTAGGGCCCTCGCGCAAATGACGGGACTTTCTGCGCTCAATTACGGCAGTTATTGGCGCTGGCTTTCGTACAAAAAATTTTTGAACAATTACTGCCGAGCACCAGGTCCGAGCTTTAGAGCTTGCAGGTTTTGCTCTGCCTCGCGATAGTCGGGTTTTAGTTTAAGTGCTTGCCGATACTCAGCTTCCGCGAGATCCCGTTTTCCCAAGCGCGAATATGCGACACCAAGATTGTTGTGCGCCAATGCGTTTTTCGGATCAAACTTAATCGCTGCTTGATAGTGTCCGACCGCTGTAGCGATTTGCCCTTGCTGCTGATAGTAAATGCCCAGATTGTAGTGAGCATCAGGAAACTCGGGGTCGATCTTGATCGCTTTTCGATATTCGTCGAAGGCTTTCTTAGTATTTCCCTGCTTGAAATAAGTGATACCAAGACTGGTGTGCGCTTGAGCATAACCTAAATTGCGTTGTGCTTGAGGATAGTTCGGTTCAATTTTTAAGGCGATTTGAAACTCTGCAATGGACTCGGGATACTTGCCGAGATCACTGTATGCAACGCCGAGATTGTTGTGCGCTTCCACATACTTGGGGTTCAAATTCAACGCTGCTTTGTACTCTTCAACGGCCTTATCCACCATCTTCATTTTGTAAAAAGCACGCCCCAAGCAATATCGAGCTTCGGCGATCGATGGATCGAGCTTCACTGCCTTTTGAAACTCGTCGAGTGCCTTTTCGTTTTTATCAAGCTTGTCGGCGCAGAGCCCTAAATTGTAGTGCGCCTCTGCTGAGCGACCGTCCAGCTTCACGGCGTCGTCTAAATACCTCTCGGCCTCTCTGAAATTGTCCTGATCGATTAAAGCCACACCCAGGTTATAGCGGGCGTCGGCAAGACGCGCATCACTGTCAATCGCTTTGTGATACTCAGCCATAGCCAGTTCAACCTTGCCCTGTCGATGATAAATTTTGCCCATAAGGTTATGCGCGCGGGCATTCTTGCTGTCACTGGAAATAATCGTGTTCAGATAGCTGGCCGCTTCGCCCATGCGACGATCCAGGTAGAGCTTCTCTGCCTTCTGAAGTAGATCGTCGTTGCTGTTGTCCTTTTGTGCACATGCAATTTGGGAACTGAAAAAGCTCACGAAAAGCACACCAACAACAAGAACAAAAGAAGCATCCCTTGAAATCGAAGTACGCTTTTTCTGTGTGGAAATTTGGGAATTAGACAACAGAGATTCCAATAAATTCGCCATCGTGGATACGGAACATCTAGCTTAACGATTCAATTTCAGTTTAGGACATGTTGATAACCGGCGCAAACGGAGGCATGTTGAAAGGAAATCAGCTATGCTGGCCTGCTAAATAATAGATTTCGTACTCTTCAAACTCAACTGTTATCACAAAGACAATGACACATCAAAAGCAAATCAGGTACAGCAATTTACCAGCTCAATCGACCATTCTTTCACTGATTTTATCCCTCGGGCTTCCCCTACTTTTGCCCACTCAAGCAGTTTTTGCAAAAAAGAAAGTTGAAGCTGAACCAGCTGCTCCGGTTTATGCCAAAGACGAGCCGGGCTGCCGAGAAGCTGTGGCCAAGGCGGCGACGCTTTTTGCCGCAAACAAAAACACCGAAGCAGTTGAGCTTTTGCGCCCGTGGTCATCAAAGTGTATGCAAAACGCCCAGCTGCACCTGCTGTTATCGACAATACTTTTGCGGCTTGGAAAGACACACGAAGAGGCGGAATCCGAGGCTAAGATTGCCTGCCAAATTACACCAAATTCCACCGCTGCTCACATGCAGCATGCATTGACCTTGATGGCGATGGAAAAAACATCACAGGCGAAAGACGAGTTTGAGCGCATTACAGAGATCGATCCCACCTCCTATGACGCCTGGTCGACGCTCAGTGACCTTTACGGGCGCCTGAACCAGATGGACAAAGCCAAGGCATGCGGGGAAAAGGCCGGCATTCTCGACCCGCAAACCAGGCGCGCCAAATTCCGTACTTTGCATAGTTTGCACACGACAGGCAAAGCCGACGCCCTTAAAAATGAAGTCGGCAGACTGCTTTCATCCGACATTGATCCGCCTGAGTATTTCGATCAACTAGCTACTGAAGCTCTCTCAGTGGGCGCGTACAGTGAAGCCGTGCAAGCGGCAAATAAGGCGCTCGACAAATATCCAAAGTCAACTTCCGCACTTAAAGCCAAGGCGCTCGGTCTGCTCTTTTCCAATAGTCTTGATGAGGCGCGCTCTACGGTCGATAGCATGCTCAGCGTTTCCCCTGAAGACATCGATGTTTTAGCGATAAAGGCGATGATATTGAGCGAGCAGGGCAATAGTGATGAATCAGAGTTGTGCTTGAAGAAGCTCGTGGAAAGAAGCGATAAGCGTCCCCTTTTCTTTTTGGCGAAAGGGAAGTTGGCTTCTCAGCGCAATGAAACAGAAGAGGCGATAAAGAATTTCGAGCAGGCTCTGGCTGGCGACCAGTCCCTGCTTGTCGTCCATAGCTGCCTGGCAGACGCCTTTATTAAAGCCGGTCGCTTCGAAGACGCCTTGTCTGAAGCGAAAGAATGCCAGAGAGTGCCAGGTTTGAAGGCACTGGGTGTCGATTATGAAGCGAAAGCCAAAGAGGGTATGAATCAAAAATAGCAATGAGCATTAACATGAAGCATTAATAGGAATGGCGCCCCTAAGTTAGATAGAATAGGCATCGACGGGTTCAGGTTTGCAAAATGGTTGCCAGTCAAACAGCTACGATTGTGTCCATAAATCCAGCCACCAAGGAGGTGCTGGGTGAAGTTCCGGTGCTTGGACAAAGTGAAGTTCAAGCGGCCGTGGAGAGAAGCTGGGTCGCATATGAAAATTGGAGCATGCTTCAATTTCACAAGCGCACTCGCAAAATCCTGGAACTGAGACGTGTCATCGAACGCAAGCAGGATGAAATCGCCGATTTGGTTTGCCGCGAAGTCGGCAAACCAAGAGTGGAGAGTTATTTATCAGAGTTGACCGGTCCGCTTGACACCTGCGTATGGCTGAGTGAAAACGCCGAACGCATGCTTAGAGATCAGCTCATTCAACTGCCCAATCCAATGTTGTCCAGCAAGCAGAGTCTGGTCGCTTTCGAGCCTCTGGGCGTTGTCGGAGTAATTGCTCCCTGGAATTACCCGTTTTCCATTCCCATGATGACCATACTGATGGCGGTCGCTCTCGGCAACACCGTCGTTTTGAAACCATCTGAAAAGTCGCCTTTGGTCGGCATCAAGATAGGTGAGCTTTTCGAGGCGGCCGGTTTTCCCAAAGATGTTGTGAATGTGGTCACAGGCGACCGCTCGACTGGCGAACATCTGAGCAATTGCCGGTTGTCAAAACTTATATTTACAGGTTCTGTAGAAGGCGGCATGAAGGTTATGGCGCAGGCAGCGCCGCATTTGACGCCTGTAACGCTCGAACTGGGCGGTAAAGACGCAGCCATAGTGCTTCCGGATGCACCGGTCGATTGGACGGCAAGAGGGATTGTCTGGGGCGCTTTCACAAACGCCGGGCAAGCGTGTGCTTCAATTGAAAGGCTTTATTTGATCAAAGGAAAGAAGACCGACGCCTTGATCGAACGAATTCAGCATCATACAAAGGCTCTAATTGTAGGCAATCCGGCAGATCCAAACGTGGACATCGGACCGGTTGTCGATGAAATCCAATTAGAGAAAGTGATTTCCCATGTCGAGGAAGCGCGTGCACTCGGTGCCACTGTGCTGACAGGTGGCAATCGAAGAGACGACCTGGGTGGCTTTTTCTATGAGCCGACAATTCTGACTGGCGTCAATCACAAGATGGCAATCATGCAAAAAGAGAGCTTCGGCCCCATCTTGCCGATTATGATTGTCGACTCAGAAGACGAAGCGGTAGAACTAGCCAATGACAGCGAATTCGGGTTAACAGCGTCAGTTTGGGGCAAAAATCTGGCGCGCGCCGAAGGCATTGCCCGCGATCTAAATGTCGGCACAGTGCTTCTCAATGACTGCCTCTTCTCCCATGCGGCACCGCAATTGCCCTGGGGTGGATTGAAAAAGAGCGGCTTTGGCAGGAGCCATTCGCAATTCGGACTGCAAGATCTCTGCAACATCAAGCACATCAACATCGACTCACCATCAGGCTCTGAAAGAATCTGGTGGTACCCATACGGCGAACCACGCGTAAAAGTCGCCAAGGCCGGAATCGGGCTTCTACACGGAACTTTTCCCGTTGGAAAAACCAAAGGATTGTTCTCTCTACTAGGCAACATGTTTCGCAAAGCAAAAAAATGAACGCTCGGAAACCCAGCAAGAATGCAGTCAATCTGTCACTCTCCTTTGCAATTGCATATCTTACTTTTTCGCTCGTGCCGACTCTCGCTCCAGCATACGCGGCCCCGCCTGGCACCGCCGGTAGTACCACAACAAGACTGGATGAAGCGAGTCTCGCTGAAGCCCAAGAGCTGAAAAACGCAGGAAAAACAGAACAAGCGATTAAGATTTTGGACAAGTCCATAGCCCGAAACCCTCGCTGCGAACCACTTTACACACTGCGCTCTGACTTGCGTAGTGAGGAACTCAATCCCGAAGGCGCAGTCGCCGATCTCAATCAGTCGATCACTCTAAGTCCCCAAAAGATAGAGCTGTTTACCAAGCGCGCACGCATTTTTTTGAGAGTTTCCCAGCTGGAGGCCGCTCAATATGATATTAATCATGCACTCAAGCTGAAGCCTGAAGACCCCGATGCCATCACCTTGCGCGGTGGTTTATATTTCAAGCTTGAGCGCTTTGACAAAGCGCTTATAGATTTGAATGCAGCCATTGCAAAGAACAGCAAAAACCATTTGGCATACTTTTATCGAGGTGCCGTCGAATACAAGAAGAAGGAATTGAAGCCTGCTATTGCCGACTTCACAAGAGCCATTGAACTTGATCCAACCCACACTTTCGCCTACCAGAGCCGAGGCTGTGCTTATGGAGAATTGGGGGAATATCAGAAAGCCCTTGCCGATTTTGACAAAGCGGCCGCAAGGAAAAATGTAACCCCGCACATTTTCTTCAATCGTGGGCGCGTCTACAGACTGATGAAGCAATACAACAAGGCTCTAAATGACTTCAATTCGGCAATTCGTTTGGGTCTGCCGGAAAAAGATGCCAGCGCTCCGGTTTTCCTCGAGCGAGCAAAAGTCTATCTGGCTATGGGTCGCTCCCATCAAGCCATGATTGACGTCAATCACGCAATTCGTACGAGCCCTCGCGACCCCAGGGGTTTCCTGCTAAAAGCTCAGGTGTACAAGCAGTTGGGTGATATCAATGCAGAGCTGAAGGAAGTTGCCAAAGCAAAAGATTTGGGAGCGAAGGTTACCGGAATAAGACCGTCTGCAAGTTCGGCAGCTGAATAGATTACGGAGAAACGTTCGAAATTTTCGGCTCTTTCGTTGTATCTTTCGTGTCTTTCGTCGTTTATATCGCCGTTTCTATCGTCGTTTCTTTCGAAACTTTAGCCGACTTAACCGCGATTTGAGCGAGCAAATCGGCTGCCTTTTCACATTCTTCAGACGTATTGAAGCGACCGGCAGAGATTCTCAAAGATCCTCTCGCTTCAATGTCGGGTAAGCGCAGGGCGCGCAGTACCGAAGAAGGTTCAATAATGCCCTTATGGCAAGCAGACCCGCTGGAGACGCTAATGCCTTTGAGATCGCACTTCATAACAAGCGATTCGCCCTCCGCTCCTGAAATCGCCACGCTGATGTGTCCGGGCAGGCGTTTGTCGATATCTGAAGGACCGGTAATACGCAAACCTTCAATGGGTGAGAGCTTCTCCAGAAGTATTTTTTGCATCAGGCGCAGCTTTCTTTCGGTTTCAATAACTTCAATACCTGCCAGTTCTGCTGCTTTTCCAATTGCTACGATGTTGGGAACCGACTCTGTCCCAGGCAAAATTCCCATTTCTTGTCCACCACCGAAGGCAGTCGGCATAACGTTTTCACCTTGTCGCAAATAAAGAATACCGATGCCTTTCGGTGCGTAGAATTTATGACCAGAAAGTGAAAGTGCGGAGATTGCATGTTTGCTCACGTCAATCGGCAGCTTACCGGGAACCTGCACTGCATCTGTATGGAAGAAGATGCCGCGGCTTACTGCCACTTGTGCAATCTCTTCAATAGGCTGCAGCGACCCGATCTCATTGTTTGCCCACATCACCGTAATTATTGAAGTGTCGTCGGCAATCGCGTTTTTCAAACGCTCGAAATCAATGATGCCTTCATTGTCCACCGGTAAATAAGTGACGCGCCACCCTTTCGATTCCAAATACTGGCAGGGTCCTATGACTGAAGGATGTTCGATAGAGGTAGTGATAAGGTGACGGCCGCCCTCATTAGCTTCCACAAATCTGGCGCGACCCAAAATGGCTACATTGTTGGCATAAGTACCACAGGGGCTGAAATAGACCTCTGACGGTGAACAGTTTAATAGCTCAGCAACCCGCTGGCGCGCAAGTTTTACCCCGGCAGCGGCTTTCATTCCGTGCGAGTGAATCGATGAAGGATTGCCGAAATCGCTCTCGAGAAACGGGAGCATTTCGTCTATCACTTCGCGCCGGACCGGCGTTGTAGCACTATTATCGAGGTAAATTGCCATAGCTGTAACACTAATCAGAAGTGCTAAATAGTATCACGCACATAAGAGGATGTAGAATCTTACGCTTAAGTTACTCGTCGTAAGCAAGAGACAATGACAAGCGCGGCTCACTCCAGACCGAATATGACTCTCAGGCTCGTACTTCTCACGGGCGCACTGCTTGCCGGATTGCTTATGTCCGTCTGTATCGGCGATGTATTCATCGCGCCGAAAGAGGCGTTGCAACTGATAATGGGCGGCACAAGCAATCTCGCCGCGCCAGGCATTGCCGATATTCTTACGCAAATTCGATTGCCTCGCACCTTAATTGCCACCGCAGTCGGTGCAGCCCTGGCTGTCTCCGGCTATATTCTGCAAGCGCTTTCGAGAAATCCGCTTGCCGATCCTTATTTGACCGGAGTTTCAAGCGGAGCCGGTCTGGCAGTGGCTGCATCAATTATTATTGGTCTGGATTTCAGCTTGATGCCGGCATCAGCATTTCTGGGCGGGTTGGCGGCAGCGCTTTTGGTTGCGCAAATGGCAAGACGAGCCGGCGGACTTTCGGTTACACGCCTCATACTTGGCGGTGTTGCCATTTCAGCAGTCTGTGGTTCTCTGATTACTTTGATCATAACGCAATCAGGCGGCGCTCCTCAGGCGCAAGGTATCATCTTTTGGTTAGCGGGAGGCATTGCCGGAAGAGGCTGGAGCGACCTGACTTCACTTTCGGTCTACACCGCAGGCGGTATCATAGCAACCCTGCTATTGAGCAAACAGATTCGCGTTCTCACTCTTGGTGACGAGACCGCTCAAGCTCTGGGTGTGGACGTTTCCAGGCTGCAGTGGATATTGCTTTCCTGTGCAGTTCTTATGTGCGGAGCAGCTGTGGCGGCCTCGGGACTGGTGGCCTTTGTCGGCTTGATTGCACCCAACCTGGCGCGGATGCTTTTCATTCGCGACGAACGCATGGAGATAATCGCGTCAGCTCTCATAGGCGCAGTGCTCGTCACCGTCTCGGATCTTGCGGCTCGCACACTGGGACAGGGTCAGGAGCTGCCTTTAGGGACGCTGCTCTCTCTGGTGGGCGGTCCGTTTTTTCTCTATCTCATCTCGACAAGCAAAAGCGAGGAGGTATAGATGGCAGACGAGTTTGTTGTCCAGCTTGAAGAAGTGTCAGCCGGCTTCAATACAAGCGCTGTTGTCGAGGGCGTTTCATTCAAAGTAAAACGCGGCACAGTTGCGGCGATTGCCGGAGGAAACGGAGCCGGCAAATCAACTTTGCTAAAGACTATCGCTCGTTTGATCCCGCCTGTAAAAGGAAAAATCCTTGTTGAGGGCAACGATGTATCAGGCTGGCCGTTGCCTCTTTTGGCGAAAAAAATCGCCTATGTGCCGCAAGATATCTCAACGTCGCGAGATCTGTCGGTGGAAGAAATGATCGCATTGGGACGCAGCCCGCACCAGAAATGGTGGCAGTGGCGCAGTGACCAGAAAGACAGATTGGCTTTGGAGAATGCAATCAACGCGACCGAATTGGGCGAGCTGCGAGATAAGTCGGTTTCGGAAATATCCGGAGGCGAAAAGCAAAGAACGGCCATCGCCATGTCACTGGCTCAAGAGCCGGAGATTCTCCTTTTAGACGAACCCACAGCCCACCTGGACTTCAAACACCAGAAGAGTTTGCTGCAATTATTGCTGAAACTCAAGGCTGAAGGTATGACGATCATCACTTGCCTGCACGATTTGAATTTCATATCGCAGGTTTGCGATCAGGTTTTATGCCTGAAAAAAACCAACCGAGCACCTTCAGTGCAGCTTTTCGCCGGACCGCCCAGAGAAGTTCTCACCAGAGAAAACCTGCAGTCTGCGTTCGAGACTGACCTGAGAATCATTCAAGATTCATCGGACAATTTCAATTCAGTATTTTTTGGACTTTAGGCGAATTCGCGGCGCATCATGGCTCTTTCGCGATTGGCACGAATGCGTTCAGCATTGCGCTGTTGCATCATGTCGTGACGAGCGCGAGCGTATTCCATGTTCGAGCCTTGGTTTTCGTTTCTATAATACGGCTCGACATTTTGATAACCGCGATAGCTGCCGTCGTTATCAGCATGCTTCATTGCCACGATAAACGGCGCCACGTCTCTAAAGATCGGCAAAGCAGTATTGGCAAATTGCTCAAATCCATTACCACGGCCAGCGTAATCATCGTATCTTGGCGCTCGGCCGGAGTTGTAGTAGGTCAGACCATCACGTCCGCCGTGGCTGTAATTGACATTTGCGTCGAACATACGCGGGTCTCGATTCCAGCGGCCACCGTTAATGGCGCGATCCATGAGCATCAACTCAATCGGATTCATGCCATTGTC
Organism: Cyanobacteria bacterium DS2.3.42; assembly: GCA_013823055.1. Lineage (GTDB taxonomy): Bacteria > Cyanobacteriota > Vampirovibrionia > Obscuribacterales > Obscuribacteraceae > QKMZ01. The sequence continues at coordinate 13,354 of PNLN01000072.1, read as the reverse complement.
GCGATAGTCGCGTCTGCGATCCCATTGTCCGCCATGATCTCTATCTGCATATTTAAATGCCAAGATAGCCGGCGCTACAGTTCTAAAAATGTCCTGGAAGGCGCGCATATCGCCACCGTTCCTGCCTGTGCCAAAACAGTCGTCTTGAACCCATGGAGGCAAGTTCGAATTATATGAAGGACCGCTTTCGTAATAGCTCAGACCATCACGTCCGCCATGCGAATAGCTCGTATATTGACCGGGACGGCTATAAGCGCGGTTATCGAAATCGCGGTTGAAGTTGGCTCTATACATCTGATCCTGACGCTGCCCGTCACGTATCAGTGCTTCGCGCCTGAAGTCCGAGAGACGATTGTACTCTGGGCCCCATTGTTCTCTGCCACTGTCGCTGTAGTTGTCCCATCGGCCCGACGTCATGTCGGCAAGCTTTCGCGCTTGCTGAGCTCTGCATGCGGCATCACTGTAATCATTGCCGCCGGCCATGAAGACGTTTACCGTGCCGCCATAATTATTGATGACTGGATAGCCTTGCCCGTCGGTAGGAAACGCGTAATTGCGCGTCTGCCCACGAGGTATGTCCCAGCCCTCTTGTTGCAAGCTGCTTGGTCCATCACCAGGGTTATTGAACTGATATAGATCACGTTCACCCTGATTTTGTCTGGGTAGGTTGTCGCCCGAAAATTGCATCAAGTTCGGGTTAGACCCGGGTTCAAATTCACCCGTACTCATTCGGTAGGACCTCGCAAAGGGGTTAGGTCTTTATGTAGTCGTGCTTGCATATATACTTACTCGCCGAAGATTGGACAGTCAATGGGAAAATTCCCACGGTGAACGCCAAATGCCGCACCAGACCAGGTTTCCAATTTCACACCCGTACATATAAAATATGCCCCGTGAGGGCAATTTTAAACTCGAAAAAAGGCACAGAGTCTGGGCAGGAAGATGATTACGCCAACTGCCAGGGCTGCAAATGCGGCTACTAAAACTGCTGCTGCGGCTGTGTCTTTAGCTTTGCGAGCGGCCGGATGATACTCACCGCCGGAGGTCAAATCGACAACATGCTCGATAGCAGTATTGAGCAATTCAGCTCCAATCACGAGACCCATAGACAGAGTCAAAGCCAGCCAGCTGATCACATCTACATGTAGGAAAAATCCTAGAAAGACTACAACGGCCGAGAGAACAAAGTGAATGCGCAAATTGCGCTGTTCTTTCAGACCTTGAAGAATGCCCTGAATGGCGTGATAAAAGGATTCGATCATACTGGTGGTGCGGCCCGTCTTGCGCTGCCAGCTTGCAGGTACAGCAAATGACCTGCTGTCAGCGCGGTCTTTTGTAATAGACGCCGAGTTCGCTGTGCTCGACGTGCCGGCTTTATTAGCGGTTCCTGCGGTCACAATGGAATTCCTCTTACATTGTGCAAGATAACACGTCCTTACAGTGAAGATATTGCATCTCTCTTACTTGCAAAAGATTGAAGCTTACCTTTTGCGACTGATCCCCAGTGATTCAAGAACAGCGTCCTGCCTAGCAAACATTTCCTTTTCTTCCTTTTTCGTCTCGTGATCGAATCCAAGCACATGCAGTGCTCCGTGCACGAAAAGGAAACACAATTCGCGCTCCAGGCTATGTCCGTACTCTTCTGCCTGCTCTTCAGCTCGCTCAACAGAAACAATCACATCACCCAATTCCCATGGCTCACCCGGCGGAGGCTCATCTGCGTCCATCGGAAAAGAAAGTACATCTGTCGGCGCGTCTTTCTGCCTCCATTCTCTGTTCAATTCTTGAATCTCTTTGTTGGTGACGAAAACAACGTTGAACATGCCCCGTTCAGCCACTTTCTCCAACCACTTCTTTTTTAAGTGGGGTGGTCTTTCATCTTGAAGGTTGCGAATTATTGCGGCAGCCAGCTTGTCGAACTTGCCGTTCCACTCTCTCTTGTTCAGTTTTAGGTGCTTTTGACTGTTTGAAAAATTGACTGAAATCGGCACTTTTAGCCCCTCTAACGGCAGTTTCGTCCCCGATTGCGCTCGCCCAAAGGCTAACAGGCGCCCGGCTTGCTTGAAAATGCCCGGATTGTTTGAAAACTGCCGGTATGCTAACATAGCGGCTTGCAAGGGAAGCATTTGAGACGTAGGAAGCTAAAACCTACGCCCTCTTTCAATTTGGCGGTGTCTTTGCTCGTGCCCGGCTCGTATGAAGCCCGGCAGAAAGGACAGCCGTTCTTACATTAATAGTCCGCAGGCGTTTTTGCTGAATGATCAATAGAAAACCAGAAGAAGTGATTTTGGAGGTGACAGGGATCGCCGAAAAAATCGCCGCCCCGCTTGGCTTTCAAGTTGTGGATGTGCGCCTCACTCAACAGGGACGTCGGCGCAGTGTAGAAGTGACGATTTTCTCACATACGAAATCTGTCGGTTTGTCGGATTGTGAAGCAATCAGCCGCCAATTGGGTGAGGCTTTAGAGCCTGAATCAACTGGAAAACCAGCGATCATCGAAGGGTCGTATGTACTGGAAGTGCAGAGTCCCGGCATTGAGAGAGAATTGAAAACGGCTCGAGAGTATTTGGTTTTTGCCGGACATCATGTTTTTGTCAGAACCAAAGACAAAGTAGCAGACGTGGGCACTGAGTTCACCGGAGTCCTGGAAGCTCTGCTGGATGGCAAATTGCATCTAAAAAACGTCAAGCCGCTTATGGCTAAGAAAGCTGCCGGACACAACGGCAAGCCATCAAAGAAAACCGCCGAGTTGCAGAAATCTGCATTGCCGGGCTGTTCTAGCGTCACACTGGATATGAAAAAAGTATCTCTAGTTCGTCTTTTTCCACAAGATGCACCTAAGGTTCACCTTGAGGATAAAGAGTGCGATAAGGCAGAATAATTCTGCCAGGAATCCTTGAAAGATCGCGGTCACAAGCCGCTTTCTACGAAAACAAAATAGACAACACAAAAAAATTGAATACTAAAATTGAATAGACTGAAGGAGTCAAATCCATGATTAAAATTGGCGATAAGCTCTTGGAAGCAGCTGAGGAGCTGGAAAGAGAGCGCAACATTCCGCAAGCGGAATTCATCTCTTATGTATGCGACGCTATCGTTGCGGCCTACAAGAAGAAAGTCCCAGACCACGATGTGGAAGGCGTACGGGCAATCTTCGACCATGAGACAGGTGAAATCGGCATCTTTGCTCCCAAAGAAGTTGTGGACAAAGCGGAAAACGAGTATCACCAGATCAGCCTTGAAGACGCTAAGGACTTGATTCCTGACGTATCGGTCGGCGAAGTTTTGGAAATCGAAGTGACGCCGGCGGACTTCTCCGAGTTCGGCCGCATTGCGGCACAAACAGCCAAACAGCTGATGACTCAGCGCTTGAGAGAAGCTGAAAAAGAACTGATCAAGAAAGAATTCGAAGCCCGCAAAGGCACATGCACAACCGGTCAAATAGAGCGTATCGAAGTTATCTCGAACACGAGAAACAATGTCATCGTCAACCTTGGTCGTGTGGAAGGTTGCATGCCGACCCGCGAACAGTTGCCTGGAGAAACATATAGAGTAGGCAATCGCGTTCGTGTGTACGTTCTCGAACTAAGAGAAACCGGACGCGTTCCGCAGATTATCGTCTCGCAAGCGCACCCTGAGCTGGTTAGAGAATTGTTTGAACTCTATGTGCCTGAAATTGAAGACGGCACTGTAGAAATCAAATCGATCGCACGGGAAGCCGGTTACCGGACCAAAATCGCTGTTCATTCCGATGACGCCGATGTCGATCCGGTCGGCGCCTGTATCGGTACACGCGGTGTGCGTATTCAAAACGTTGTGGCTGAATTACGCAACGAAAAGATTGACGTCATCCGCTTTTCAGGCGATCCGGTCGACTATATTTCCAATGCTTTGAGCCCGGCGCGCATCACTACGGTAGCTCTTTACGAAGAGCAACCGGAGATGGGCGGCAAGAGAGCCGAAGTGATAGTCCCCGACGATCAGCTCAGCCTGGCCATCGGTCGTGGCGGGCAAAACGTCCGCCTGGCGGCAAAATTGACCGGCTGGAAGATCGACATCAAGTCGGAATCTCAAGCCGGCGGTTCGTTCAAATCTCTCAATCAAACATTGGAAGATCTGAGCCCCCAGGCGTAAGCCAAGCGGTGGACCGGGCTTTCCCCGGTCCACCCTTTCCGCAAAGCCCTCCCGCGCGAATTGAAAAGAGCTTGAAGGCAGCCCCCCGGCGCTGTCTGGTTCATTTCTATTCAAAGTCCCTTTCAAGGAGACTGCCCGTTGCTTTCTACGCGAATCTGCGTGGCATGCCGCTTGAAGAAAGCGCAGAAAGATTTAATTCGCCTCACCTGCGATTTTCAAAGTGGCGAAGTGCGCCTTAATACTGGCGATAAACGCTTATCAGGCCGGTCTTGTTACCTTTGTCGCCAGAAATCCTGTGTCGACCAGGCTTTGAAAGGCCTGCGCCTGAAGGGTGCTCTCGAGGGCCGAAAAGTGAAGGGCAGGCCCGCTGGGCGCTCTGTGGCTTTCCCGCTTCCGGAGCAACTGATACAGCTTGTATACAGAGAGTGCACAGATACGGGTAAAACGTGCCAAAATACACAGAGCAAGGAGTAAAAGCCTGATGAACGATCGTGTCCGAGTGTACGAATTAGCGCGCCAGATGAATCTCGAAAACGGGGATATCATCACAGCTTTACGCGAACTCGGCTACGACATCAAGAGCCACTCCAGCACAATTGACGCAAGCACGGTGGGACTTCTTATTTCGCATCTAGGCAAGAAAAATGGTAAAGGCGAGAAGGAAAAACCAGCTGTAAAAACAGCTGCCAAGCCCGCCGGTAAGATTCCACCGCCCCCGCCGGTCCAGGCTGTTAAGCCCAGAGTCCTGGCGCGTTACAGAAAAGAGAGCGCCACTCCGGACGAGCCTTTGCAAGAAGTGCCGCCTGTAGAAGTGGCACCTGTCCAGCCGGAGCCTGCCGAAAAGCCCGCAGCTCAAGAACCAGCCGCACCGGTCGCCCCGCCTGAACCGGTTGTAGAAGTGGCACCTCCGCCCCAAATAGCTGAGGACACGGACGAAAATGCCAAGAAGGCTAAGGCCGACAATTTACAAGTTGAAGAAAAGCCGGAAGAGCCTGCAAAGGTGCCGGATAAAGAAGAACCCACGGATGAATCAGGAAAAATTGAAGAAACAGCTCGCGAAGACAGACCAAAGGTTGAAGAAGTAGTGCCCGATGCATTTCAGGGTCTAGCGACTCGTCCTTCCGTTCCAGTAAGAGTGGCAGCGCCGTCCAATCGCGCTACCCCGCCCAGACCACCGAAGTCACACAGGCATAACAAGCCTGACAGTCACGGTCAGAAGAAAGAAGAGAAATCTCGTCCATCTTCGCAAGCACCGGTTGATGTTCCTAAGGTCATCACCCTTACACAAAATGTGACCATCAAAGAATTGGCCGAAAAAATGAATTTGCCGGACACTGAGGTGATCAAACGGCTGTTCATGAAAGGAACCATGCGCACGGTCAATCAACTTGTAGAAGTTGAACTGGCTCGCGAACTGGCTACCGAGATGGAATACGAAGTTCTCACCGAAGAAAAGGTAGAGGAAGTAGTCCACGTCGAAGAAAATCTTACTGAAGACGAATTGAAAGCGCTGGTCACAAGACCGCCTGTCGTCACGATCATGGGTCACGTCGACCACGGTAAAACCAGTTTGCTGGATGCTATCCGTCAAACCAAATTCTTGCTCACCGATGCAGAACACGGTGGCATCACACAGCACATCGGCGCATACCACGTCGAAGTGCCGCATGAAGACGGAACTCTGCGCCAGATTGTTTTCTTAGATACTCCAGGCCACGAAGCCTTCACCGCCATGCGTGCACGTGGAGCAAAAGCAACCGACGTCGCGATTCTGGTAGTGGCTGCAGACGACGGTGTCATGCCTCAAACAATTGAAGCGATTGACCACGTAAAAGCAGCCGGCGTACCGATTATTGTTGCCGTCAACAAAATAGATAAGCAAGACGCCGATCCAGATCGCGTCCTTACTCAATTGATGGAGCACGGACTTCTTCCCGACAAATTCGGCGGCGATACCGTCACCGTCAACGTTTCAGCAAAGAAGCGTACTGGTCTGGACGAACTTCTGGAAATGATCTTGCTCGTCTCTGAAATGCAAGACCTCAAAGCGAACCCCGAAAAACCCGCTAACGGCGTCATCATTGAAGCCGAATTGTCGCGTGGAAAAGGTGCAGTGGCCACGGCTCTGGTGCAAACCGGCACCCTGAGAGAAGGCGACCTGATTATTGCCGGCACTGCATCAGGCAGAGTCCGTGCCCTATTTGACGATCGCGGACAAAGGGTGAAAGCGGCTGGACCGTCCATGCCTGTTGAAGTTCTCGGTCTGGATGATGTTCCGCAAGCAGGCGATCGCTTCGAAGTAGTTGCCGACATGCAACTTCAAAAACAAATCATCGATGCACGCAAAATTGCTATGGGCGACAAGCGTCCTCAACATGTCACGCTCGAATCTTTGCACGACATGCTGGCTACAGGTGAAGTCAAAGAACTCAACATCATCGTCAAAGCGGACGTGCAAGGTACTGCAGAAGCAATCGCCGAGCAAATCAGAAAACTTACGTCCAACGAAGTTGCTGTCCGCGTACTGCGTACATCTTCAGGCGACATCTCAGAAAACGACGTCAACCTGGCCGCATCATCTAATGCGATCATCGTCGGCTTCAATGTGCAGCCCGACCAGAATGCTCAAAAGGTCAGCGAGAAAGAAGGTGTGGACGTGCGCACCTACAACATCATCTATCAAATTACAGACGACCTGGAAAAAGCGATTCAAGGTCTTATCCAACCACTGCGCTCTGAAGTGCAAATTGGTCAAGCCGAAATTCGCGCCGTCTTCAAAAGCAAAACGCTCTCGATTGCCGGTTGCATGGTCACCTCAGGCAAAGTGCAGCGCGGCGGTATCGCCAAGATTGATAGAGGCGGCACCATCGTTTATGAAGGCAAAATCGATACGCTCAAACGCTTCAAAGACGACGCCAAAGAAGTCGCACAAGGCTTCGAATGCGGCATGAGCTTCGAGAAATTCAACGACTTGCAAGAAGGCGACAAGGTCAATGTCTTCGTGATTCAAGAAACCAAGCGCGAAATCACCCGCTCCTGAGTTTCATTGACAGTTTCACAACCTTTCTTGGAGAGGTGAATTATGTCCGCACAACGTGCACTGCGTGTATCTCAGTCAATCAAACGAGAGATGTCTCAAATCATCAGCCGTGATTTGAAAGACGATCGCATCAAGGGACTGGTTTCCATTACCGACGTTGAGTCGACTCCGGATTGCCGCTCTTGCCGCGTGTTTGTATCTGTGTTCGGCGACGAAGCCGATCAAAAGAGCACGATGGAAGCGCTCACCGAACATCTCGGCTTCATTCGCGGAGAATTGTGCCGCCGGTTGCATTTGCGATTTGCGCCTGAACTCAGTTTGAAATTGGACACCTCTCTTGAACGCGGTGCCAAAGTATCCGATCTGCTCGGCAAAATTGCCCGCGGTGAAGTGTAGTCCAGCACAAACCGCTAAGAAGTACAGACCATAGCAAGCATCAAAACCGTTTCCGACCACAGGCAATGAAGTGCAATTCGGTTTTCTAAATGTGATGAAGCCAAAGGGCATGACTTCACATGACGTGGTCGCCCGCGTCCGTCGCCTCACAAAGATCAAACGCACAGGTCACGGCGGGACTCTCGACCCACTGGCTGAGGGCGTTTTACCGATGGCAGTTGGGCAAGCTTGCCGCCTCATCGACTATTTACCTTCAGACAAGTCTTACTACGGCGAAATTCTGCTCGGCAAGAAAACTGCAACAGACGATCTTGAAGGCGAAGTGCTTGAGGAAAAGGAACTGCCGCATATTGCGCCCGAGGAAATTGAAAAAGCACTGGTCCAATTCCGCGGAGAGATCAAACAGCACCCCCCCGTCTACAGCGCAATTAGAATCGGCGGGCAGCATCTCTATGATCTGGCCAGGCAAGGAAAGGCACCTGATAAAGCCCCGGAACGTACAGTTGTCGTGCACAGCCTGGAAGTGGTTTTTATCAAACTGCCGGTCGTCGCCATTCGCGTTCATTGCTCGAAAGGGACTTACATTCGATCTCTGGCACGCGACCTGGGCGATTCTTTGGGAACAGGCGGTTGCCTTTCGAAACTGATTCGCGAGAAAGCAGGCTTTATGACTCTGGATAAAGCGCTTTCGCTGGACGACATCAAAGACCGCGTTGATAGAGATGACCGTCAGTCACTTTTCACAGACCTTGCAAGTGCACTTGGCTTTGACAAAGTTGAATTGGAGGAAAGAGATGCCGAGGATATTTTTCACGGAAGAGCCATAGAACTCGAGGGTAAAAACGGCGAGCCTGGTCGGTTTTTCCTGGGCGTTAAAAACGGCGTGTACATAGCGCTTTTGAAACAATTGGAAAACGGAAGCTGCAAACCGGAGGTCGTTTTCTCGGATGCGCGAATTTCGTCCTGACCGGGCATTGCTGCTGAATGTAGTCATCTATGTAGAAGCAGCTCTTCTTCTTATAGCCACAATTTGGTGTTGGCTGGGCAACATTCCTCTTGCACCAGTTCTGGTGCCGCACGGGAAGGATTTTGCAATCGGCGCCGCTGTCGGCATTGCGCTTGTCATTACATCTGCTGTTCTCTATGGTGCCTCCCATCTACTTGAGAAGGTGCTCAAAAAGAAATCCGGTCCGATCCTTTCTATAAAACAGATTGCTGTGGAGGAGCTTGCACCGCTTTTCGCCCAGCTAAATGCAGTGGATATTTTCTTGATTGCCGTCGTATCCGGCTTTTGCGAAGAGGTGTTTTTTAGAGGCGCATTGCAGCTGGATTTCAACTTGTGGATAGCAGCTGGAATCTTCGGCATGTTCCACATGCCTACATTCCGTTATTTGACCTATGGAGTGTGGGCGATGGCGGCAGGCGTCGTGTTCGGCCTGACCATGGAGACTACTCATTCGCTGTGGGCGCCAATTACCGGGCATGCTATCAACAATCTTCTGGTCATTCTGTTCTTTCGATACGGACCAATCGACAAGATTGCTTCCGGAAATTCAGCCGAAGAAGTAGACGGGACAAGCGAAAAGAAAGATCAAGAAACCAAGGCTGGCGAAGAAAAAAATAGCCCGGACGACAAACCCATAATTGGACGCTGAAAGATGCTGAGGGATTTTCTTGAGAAAATCCCTCAAGGTTGTTTTGACGTTTTTAGGCAGTGTTGCGGCTTTCGCGTTGACGCTTATCAAGTTGTCCCTGGCAAAAAAAATAAGAGTGCCCATTTCACTGGCTTTTGGGAATTCTAGGTTGAGGGATTTTCTCGAGAAAATCCCTCAACCTTTTGACCGTGAAGACAAGGTACAAACGAATCGAAAATCAAATTGCGCCCGCCGCGTTTCGAAAAACGTGCAAAAGCAATAAGGGAGGCGCATGCGCCTCCCCTACAGAATTTCTAGCTTAGCTGTGACGCTTAGCGTTTTTTCTTCTTAGCTGGAGCTTTCTTAGCTGGCTTAGCTGCTTTCTTCGCAGGCTTAGCTGCTTTCTTAGCAGGCTTCTTAGCGGCGGCTTTCTTAGGAGCTGCAGCGGCTGCCTTTTCTACCTTGAGAGCAGGCAATTTTGCTCTGCCGTCTACAACGTCCTTCAGCTCTTGTCCTGCTCTGAATACAGGAACTTTAGCTGCTTCAATCCGGAGCTTTTGCTTAGGATTTTGTGGATTGACGCCGGTGCGAGCTTGACGCTGACGACGTTCGAATGTGCCGAATCCGACCAGGGTCACTCTGTCGCCCTTTTGAAGAGCTTGAGTGACGGTGTGCAACATGGAAGCAACTGCGTTGTGCACTTGCATCTTGGTTTGACCAGTCGACTTAGCGATTTGGTTGACTAACTCTGCTTTGTTCATTGAATTCTCCCTACCCTAAATACTATCGAGAGCCAATTTAATAGCCGTAAAACAATGCGAGATACTAGCAGCTAGATCAGATCATATTCAAGTCCTTCGGACGAAAAAAAAGAAGAAATCTGCCGCGGCAAAAGGCGCATGGTAAAAGGCGCAAGCCATGAGAGCCACAGACAGCGCCACATTTGCAGTCTCAAACAAAACAGAATTCGGGAAAAATTTTTCAAAAAAATTCTTTCTTTGAGATCCGCATTTTAAGAGCGACGAGCAATGGGTACATCCGAAAGCTATACGCAATTGAGAATGCTAATGGCGACTAGTCTCTTTACGCCTGCTTGCAAAAGCGCTCTTTCCATAAGCATCTACCTCACCATGTGGTAAATTCAAAGTCCATGAATTCTATGTTTCTGGACGACACTATCTGTGCGATCTCAACTGCTCACGGCGCCGGCGCCATTGCCATCGTGCGCCTGGAGGGCAAGGACGCCTGGTCTATCGCAGAAAAGCTTTTTACCCCGCAAGGGTTTCCACATCAGCAAGGCGAGCCGCCACTTAAAACACACACGGCCCAACACGGCTTTATCCGAGATCCCAAGACCGAAAACATAATCGATGAGGTAGTAGTAATTGCGTACAGGGCGCCCAATTCCTACACTGGCGCCGATCTCATCGAAATCAATTGTCACGGCGGCAGCATTGTCACAGCAGAAATTCTCAACTGTTGCCTGGAATCGGGAGCGCGCCTTGCACGTGCAGGAGAGTTTACGCAGAGGGCGTTTCTTTCCGGCAAGATCGATTTGACCCAGGCAGAAGCCGTACTGGACGTGATACAGGCAAAAACAGTGCGCCAGAGGCAGCTAGCTGTGTCGGCGATGGCTGGAGGCTTAGGCGCAAAGATCAAAGCAGTGCGCCACGAACTTTTGACGCTCCTGACTGAAATAGTAGCGGGAATAGACTTTCCCGAAGAAGTCGGCGACGCTCCTGTAGAGCGCATCGAAAGTGTTGTCGCGCAAAGCACTGAGGCAATCGAGAGACTTTTGAAAACAGCGCGCTCAGGCCACTTTTTGCGCGAAGGCATGAAAGTGGCGATCGTCGGCAAACCCAATGCCGGCAAGTCCAGTCTTCTCAATCAGTTGCTCAGCTACGACCGGGCCATTGTCACGGAAGTGGCCGGCACGACTCGCGACGCTCTCAAAGAACCGCTTGACCTGAACGGCATTCCGGTAATCTTGATCGACACAGCCGGCATTCGCCATACGGAAGATGCCATCGAGCAAATCGGAATTGAACGCTCGGCAATGGCCGTTGAAGAAGCCGACTTTATATTGATGCTTTTCGAAGCCAATTCCGCTTGGAGCGAACAAGACAGCAGAGTTCGCCAACTGGTGGGGGAAAAACCCTTCGTCTTGATTGCCAACAAAGTCGACCTCTGCCCCGATTTCAAATTTGACGAGTTTCTCAACGGCAAACTCGACGCATCCCTGGGTGAGCCGGTAGCAAAGCTGGAAATATCCGCCAAGACAGGAGAGGGTGTAAAAAACATTGGCAGCGTTATTGAGAATTACGTACTCACAGAAGAAGCACTAAAGCAAGCAGGTGGGTCGCTCAATCAGCGCCAGCATGAGCTGTGTAGTAGTGCCAATCAAGCTTTACAGCTAGTTAAAGAAACTCTAGACACAGGACTCCCCCAAGACTGCCTGGCCACCGATCTAAAATTGGCGGTGGATCGATTGTCGGAGGTCTGCGGTGAATCTGTGTCCGAGGAAGTAATCGGTCAGGTGTTTGCAAATTTCTGCATCGGTAAATAAGTTCGTATCGCAAAACAATAAAGTAGGTCCCCGTTGGCAAAACTAGCCTCTGAAGACAAGGAAGTGGAAAGCACCCTTGAGATCATTCCCGGTCCGGCATTACCGGTCGCCGAAATCATGAGCGACCAGGCCTGGCAAAAGGTCGGACTGGCGCTGGTAAGCGGACCTTTCAGCATTAATCTTGGTTATGCAACCGATGGCGTTGTCCCCGAAGAAGAGGATTCGGACTTTGGTGAATGCCTCTTTTGCCGCAAACCCAAAGACGAAGTTCATGAACTAGCCGAACTGATCGAACAACTTATAGAAGGAAAACTCGATTCGGTCCTGTTTGAACCCGCCGAGCCGTTTTTCGAACTGCGCGTCACAAAGGCGCCGGTGTTCGGTTTTAAGGTCGAAGCCTGGCTGGATTCCGGCAACGCCACAACCGGCGTATACCGCTGGGATGGACTGGGCATCCGCATGCACACCACCAGGGACAACCTGGCTTCCTTTACGAAACAGCTCAGAAGCGAGTTCGGTTGTTAGAAACCCCAGCCTGAGTTGGTAAGATCCTTATCTACGGCAGTTTGTAGATGCCGCCAAAATGAGGATAAACATATGTCAGTTCAAGAGGTAAAAAACGCTCCCGTGATCAATCTTCCAGATGGTTCTCAGAGACCTATCGAACCAGGTTGGACCGCGGCAGATCTAGCTAAGTCAATCGCCGAAGGGCTCTACAGGAAATCTGTCGGCGCCATCATCAACGACGAATTGCGCGATTTATTCACTCCTTTGAACGACGGTGACACAGTCCGCATCCTCAAACCGGAAGATAAAGAATCGATCGAGCTTTTGAGACACTCCAGCGCGCACGTCATGGCCCAGGCAGTGCAAAATCTGTTTCCCAAGGCAAAAATCGCCATTGGACCGACCATTGATGACGGCTTCTATTACGACTTCGATATCCCGGACCACAAGCTCACGGCCGAAGATCTAGACAAGATCGAAGTGGAAATGAAAAAGATTGCCGACTCCAATCAAAGATTGGTGCGCTTCAATATTCCAGACGTGGACAAACAGCTCAAGGAATTCAAGGATCAAGGCGAGAAATACAAAGCCGAGCTGCTTGAAGAACACAGAAACCACGAGCCAACGCTCTATCTCATGCAGGATAAGGACGGCAAGACGATCTGGAACGACCTCTGCCGCGGTCCTCACTTGCCTTCCACTAGCCATATAAAGGCGTTTAAGCTGCTCAAATTTTCGGGCAGCTATTGGCGCGGAGATGAGAAGAAGGACCACCTGCAAAGGATTTACGCCACGGCCTTCTGGTCCAAGAAAGACCTCGACGAATACCTGCTCAGACTGGAAGAAGCGGAAAAACGCGACCATAGAAAGCTTTCAAAACAGCTCGACCTCTTCTCGGTTCACGATGAAGTCGGTCCTGGTCTGGTTTTCTGGCATCCAAACCTGGCCACCGTACGAGCGGTAATCGAAGACTACTGGCGCGATGAGCATAGAAAACGCGGCTATGACTTCGTTTTCACGCCGCACATTGCCTCTGAGGAACTCTATAAAATTAGCGGTCACCTGGAGTCATACGGC
>PNLN01000038.1 GCA_013823055.1 Cyanobacteria bacterium DS2.3.42 | reverse complement strand
CCGAAAATCTGAGAATCTGACGAATTTAAAGGTCTGTCCGCTTGAAAAGTCATGCAAAAATCTCTGAGGAGAAATGAAACGATGCCGGTCTTGGCCAAGCTCAAAATTCACGGGCGCGTGCAAGGAGTGTTTTTTCGCCAGTCTACGCGCGAGAAAGCGCGGGAGCTGGGTCTTTCCGGTTGGGTGAAAAACATGCCAGACGGCACTGTGGAGGCTTTGGCGACCGGACCAGAGCATGTTGTAAACGAACTCATAGCCTGGTGCGAGCAAGGACCAGCTTATGCGCGCGTCGATAAAGTCGTTGTCCAGCTGTCCAATATTGAAGAGTCTGATGCTGAGCCACTTCCGGAAGGACCGTTTCAAATCACTTAAGCGGAATAAGTTAGGAGTTGTCGGCAAACTCTCTTGAGCCCGGACCCTCAAAAAGGCGGTACGCCTCCTTTACAAGAGTCCCTTTCTCGGTCGGCTCGGGCAGCGGTGCCTTGGTAGGTTGGGCAGAACTAAGAGGCGTGTGTTTGTTTGGAGTCCTCGGCGCAGCATTGTTAGCCGCAGAACTCTGGGCAGATCCGTCAGAACGTTCCGCCTCCGTTGTTCGAGCTTCAGGCTTTCCCGGCGAAATACCTGCTGTCGGTGCCTTGGGTCTGGGCTTGGGCTCTGGTGTTCCTGTTATAGGCTTGATCTTCACCAACAAGTCTCGCCCTGTTGCTGCCTGCGCTGAAGCTTTGATATGCTCGATTTTCGCCTCGAGGCTCTTAAGCAGCATCTCTTTGACGCCGATTACCAGCTCGTCTCGTGTGAGTGTAAGCGGAGTGCACATTGACTGCAGCAGCGAATATGTAGGTGTGTGGCGCTCTTGTAAATGATCCAAAAGCGCCGACCAAACTTCGTCTATCTCGGTATATTCGGTAGCTGCGATCGGTTCTGGTTCTTCTGACTCTTCATAAGTAATGACCGTGTCGGCAATTACATTTCCTTGAGACGATGCCGAATCATCCGCGGATGTGGCTTCGGCAGTGGCAATCGGCGCGCCGGCCGTATGAGTGTTTTCGCCTTGTCCAGTCGATGAAGCAGGAGATGTTTGCGTAGTTGCAGCAACTGGTGCAGAACTCGAAGGTGTTTGCGCCATAGCCGCAGGTGCATGACTGGAAGCCTGGGTCGCTGCAGAATGAGCGTGAGCTGGTGCGTGAGCTGGTGCGTGAGCTGGTGCGTGAGATGGGGCGTGAGCTGGGGCATGGCTGGGAGGCTGCGGTGCCACAGGGGGGCGCGATACCGGCCTTTGCTGATGCATCGCCTGTAGTGGCGTGCCTGATGAAAGTCTTGATTCTAGATCGTTGACTTTATCTTTCAGCTGTTTGAGCTCTGTAATTTCCAATCTGTGACAGATAGAAAGCAAGCCAATCTCCAGAGTCAATGCTGACTGTGTTGATCGACGGCAACTCTGCTCGAGGGCCGACAATTGTTCGATCATTTGCGCGAGTTCTGTTTTGTCGAACAATTGAGACTGCGCGCTCAATGCTTCCAAATATGATGGTGAGCCGAGTATGGGAATCTTCAATTGTGCTTTGGCAAGATTGAGAAAGTGTTTTGAAAGTTCCAGCGCTATCAAAGCCGGCTCTCTTCCTTCGCCGAGCAAGCCACCTGCAGTCTGTAAAACTGGCTCTGCGCTGCCTTCTTTGATTGCTTTGCTGAATTCTAGAAGAACATCTTCTTTGACAGAACCCAGAAGTAAAAGCAAATCGTCAAGCTGAACTTGCTTCTCCGACGTCGCCAGAAGTGAGGCTTGATCGAGCAAACCAAGCGCGTCTCTGAGACCACCGCCAGAGCGTCTGGCGATTAAGTCGATGGCAGGAGTATCGATGTTGATGTCTTCTTTTGTGGCAACCTGACGGAGATAACGTGCCAATTCATCATGGTTGATGAGTTTGAACATCAAGCGCTGACAGCGGCTGATGATAGTCGGAGGAACCTTATGTTCTTCGGTTGTCGCCAGTATGAAAATCACGTTGGGCGGCGGTTCTTCGATGGTTTTCAAAAGAGCATTGAAAGCTTCTTTTGTGAGCATGTGGCATTCGTCGATGATGTAAATCTTGTAGTTGCTGCCGCCCACAGTCACCAGCGGCGCGCGCTCGATAAGCAGGCGAGCATCGTCGACGCTGTTGTGCGAGGCGGCGTCTATCTCAATTACGGCGGGCGAATTAACTTGCTTCACTTCCACGCAGGAGGTGCAAGTCATACATGGTGTTGCTGTTGGTCCGCTCTGGCAATTAAGAGATTTTGCCATGATGCGGGCTGATGACGTCTTGCCGCAGCCGCGCGGCCCGGTAAACAGATAGGCGTGAGCGACGCGTTTATGTTCGATGGCGTTGGAAAGAGTTCGCACCACCGACTCTTGACCGACCAGATCGCCAAGAGACTGCGGTCTATATTTAAGGTATAGCGGTTCGTATGTGCTTGCCACGGAATTTAGACCGAACGAGACCAGCCAAGGGCGCCGTTTAAAAAGAGACGCATCACCAATGGATCCTAACCGATCACGGGCAGTGATTTAAACAGATATATGAGAGCTTAGCTAAAAAAATTGGGATTTAGTTTTCTATTTCGAGTCTTTTTTCGCCTCTGTTGGTTTTCCAACGGGGCTTAAAGTCGAATTTGATTGCGAAGTCGGATTCTCAGTCGGTTTTGGCGCCGCCGCATCTTCTTTTTCAATCAGCAAGCGTTCTTCCTGCACAATTTGAGCGACTATTGATTTCACTTTTGGCGTGACCACTTCGCCGGTCATCTGGGCTGATTCCTGCATTACTTGAGGCAAAACATCGAGAGCTTTCTTGCCTGCTTCAGTTTGATAGAAATCGGATATGTCATTCAATTCCTTGGCAGTGAAATATTTGTCGTAAACCTGCGTGGAGATTGATTCGAGAACATCAGGCAGATTTATTTCCTTGGGCAGAAGCTCTCTATAGCGGGCAAACATGCGCACGGAGGAATCAACTACTTTCTTCATCAAGTCCTTTTTTTGCTCTTCGCCGTAGCGAGGATCTTCTTGTAGCGAGCGCGCCAAGTTAAGCTCAAAGCTCTTTTGTCCCTGGGAGAGCAACATGTCATACATCTTGTCTGCGACTTGCGGCAGGCGCGTCACGGTCATCAGCCTTTTGATCGCTTCTCGTTTTTCAGGCGTCAGTTTTGCTTGTGCGGCAGTCGTGGCCGGCATGTCGGCAGCGTTTGGTTCTGCTTGTTTTGTGGTGGAAGCTTTTGCTGCATTGGTTTTGTCTGCGGCGTCGGCGGCCGTTTGGAAGCCGATTGAAAAAGTGGTTGAAACCAGGGCCACCAAAGAAATCCGGCACAATTCACTGTGATTCATTTTCCCCTCCGCAGAATTCACACAAATCATACCTGATTTGCTTGATTGGAGAGGTGGAAACGGAGTCTAGTTGGCGTTGAATATGAGCAGGCTGACGACTTTTGGTGCAGTTGTCTTGCTTGTGTAAGCCAATTGGAAACTGACCTGGCTGATTGGATAGACGTAGTTTTGCCCACCCCTCGATTGCGGCTCAGAGAGAATGAACGAGGGTTCGCCGAATTTGTGTTTCACTGTGCCCAAATCGTCTCCCAGTTTGACGCCGAAATCGGGCGAAATAAGGGAAGAATCAAAGATTCTGATCGCCTGTACTTGTCCATTTTTCGTATATATCTGCAGGGAAACTTCATCGTTGCCGGGCTTTTGCAGGGACCAAACGGACCAGTCATTGACTTTGGTTTTGTTGACGGAACCTTTACCGGTGAGGGCTTTATTGGTTTCTTGTTCTGAGGTTCCTAAGCGAACGAGCGGAATGCCTGTCACCACGCTTGGTGGCAGCAATGCTATCTCGATCGGTTTTGACTTGTCTACGCCGACGCCTTCTTGTTGTTGCCGGAGCCCTGCAGCATTGGAGCCGTCTCTATTGAGGAATTCGCGCACGTGTTTGAAAAGACTGGGCTCGGCGGGTGGCTTCTGCGCAGAAAATGCTGAGGGCGAATCGCCGCTTTGTGAAAACGGCATGGACATTGGAGCGGCAGGTGCTGGAGCCGGAATTGCTCTGGCAATTGATGCCGGTTTTTCTGCCGCTTTTTCAGCAGGTCTGTAATCGGCTGAAGATTTTTCTTCGTCTGCGAAATTGGCTTCAGCATTGCCCTTATCGTATTCCGTGATAAGCGGATTGGTGGAAATTACTTTTGAAGCTTCTTTCTTCTCATTACGGAAGCTTCCTGCAGGCGCATGACGTTCGTCGGCAGGCACCTGACTGCGTCCGTAATTAGCAGCGTATCCGCCGGCGCTTCCGCCGCCGCCTCCCGGTGCACTTTGCCTGCCGAGATTCTGGGCAATTTGTTGTGCTTCTTCCATTCTTTTAGCTACATCAAAGAGTTTGCCGGTAGAAGCCGTCAAACGTTGACGCGCTTCCGGTGATAGCCTTTCGGTAATCTCTCTTGTTGCTTGATCGAAGTTTTGAATGCCCTTAGTGCTCGAGGCTTGATAGGCATTGGGAATGGAGCTGGCACCGGGGATGGAGGCGCCCATGTTTGTGTTGGAAAGTCCTGTGTCCATTTTTCCGTAACTGTTGCGGAACTTTCCGAGAGTATTATTTGTTTGTATGTTAGAGGCCAGGTTTTCCCTTCCATATTCTCGCTGCGGTTTGCGCAAGGTTCCTTCTACGGACGTTGAACTCTTAGCATCATCAGCACGCGAGCGCGACTGATAAGAACTTTCATAGCCCCGCGGCTCCGCCATCGCCAGAGTTGATCTTCTTCTGTCGGCTTTTGCTTTGAACGAACTTTCTTTCGGTCTTATCGCTAAAAGTTGATCGGTCGCGCCTTGAGCTGGTGCTGCCGTCTGTTGGGTTTGCTGATATTGAAACGTTTGCTTGTTGCGGCTCATTGCAATCTGCGGGAGATTGCGCATGCGGCTGAGAATGTCCTCAAGTAATTTCACTCCCGCGTGCGGTGGAGAAACGCGGGCATTGCGATGCGCAATTACCTTCGTCGCCGGCGCTGTTTTTTGCGGAGCGGCACCGGCTAGAGAAGTCAGTGAAAGGGAAAAGGCAAACAACAAAGTGGCGCTTGCAGTGATGGTCTTTAATATGTGCGGTCTGCTCATTTCCCTGTCCTCGACGTTACGTGCTGCTGGCTCTGGCATCTTGTGCTTGCTGCAGCTTGGCTTCCCAGTCGTCCAATTCCGACTGATTGATCAGTCCGCGCTTGGTCGATAAGAAGACAGCACGGCATCTCTGGTTGAATTCGGTATCGTGCGATTCACCACGTCCCGGTATTCCCAGTTTGGCATATAGTGACTTGAGTCGGCTCTGTACAGCCTTTTCTGTTAAGTACAAACGTTTGGCTATAGCATGGTCGGTCATTCCAAGTGCGATACAGACGAGCGCTTCGTATTCGGCTGTGGTTAAGTTTGTGGCTCTGTTCTGCGTTCTTTGAATTACTCTGGCAATACCCGGATGGATCCAGCAATCTCCGGAAAGTACCGCGCGCGTTGCTTCAACCACTTGCTCGTTGGATGCGTTTTTTAAAACATATCCGAAAACGCCGTTGGGTGGGACGACTTTCCAGAGCTGGCGGACATAGACTTCGTCCGAAAAGTTGGAAAGCATAATGATAGCCGTGTTCGGCAGTTGTGCCAGGATTTGCTCTGCAGCCTTGATGCCCGAAAGGTGCGGCATCTTAATATCGAGAAAGATCAAAGGCGGCTTCAACTTGAGAGCCATATCGACAACTTGCTGCCCGTCATGAGCTTCCTCAATCGGACCGTTATCGGCGAAATTGTCATTGAGCAAGCTCTTCAGCCAGCTGCGATCTCTTTCTTCATCATCGGCGATGAGTATCATGTTGCATCCACCTTTCTTACTGGTATTTCGTCCATGTTTATCTTAAGGCTCAATTCAGTGCCTGAGGAAAACTTGACAGGCTTTTTCCACTCAACCTGAGCGCCTATTAATTGTGCGCGCTGGCGAATGTTGAGTAGACCGTGTGAATCCTTGCGGATTAGTTTTGGGTCGATGCCTCTGCCATTGTCGGTAATTGCGATGGACAAATGATGTTCCACCTTCTCTATTTTTAGCTCGACGATGGAGGCTTTGGAATGTTTCCCCACATTGTTCAGCGCTTCCTGAACGATGCGGTAGAGCTGCAATTTTGTGAAATTGGTGATTTGGTAGTCGTCCGATCCGTCGCCGTCCAGGAAATTGCCTTCAATCTCATGGTCGCGCGTCAGTATCGAAAGCAGGTTTTCCAGTGCTGATTTGAAGCCCATGGTCTCCAAAACCGACGGGTGCAAGTCGTTGATGACACGCCGCATTTCAATTACGGCCTGGTCGAGTTTTTCTCTCATTTGCCTGGGCACTGGATTGTCGTCCAGGTCGGTCGCCAGTCTGTCTGCCATGCGTGCCACAGCCGACAGTGCAGGCAATGTCTCGTCGTGGAGATCCTCGGCAATGCGCTGTCTTTCTTCTTCGGCGCGCACCTGCATTGATTCTCTTGCTTGGGCCAATTCTTTGTTGCGCTGGCGTAAATCCGTATCGAGATAAATGAATGTGCCCAGTGAAAAACCCAAAGTCAGCACTGCCAGTGGTGGCACGACCGGAAGCGCCATGTGGAACCCTTCGAAGAGGATTTGCGCCATACCTACAAGTACCATGCCGGAAGTCAGATAGGTAGCTGTTCTTGTGCTCAAAGGTAAAATTGATGCGACCGCGCCGAATGCTGCTCCCAAAAGTAGCAACAAGTGGTGAGATATATTTTTGGGAAAGCTATAAATGACCTGATTGTCCAACAATGTTTGGATCGCGTCTGCATGCATGACCACATCCGGCACGTTGTCCTCGAGCGGAGTGCGCCTCTTGAGCGGTTCTTGCTGTCGTTCGGTAAAAGAACAACCCATTAGGACTATGCGATCTTTGAAAGACGGATTTGGTTTGAAATCAGCTTCCAAAACGTCTCTCAGTGAAACCGACGGATATTGAATGCGGCGGAAGTTGATGTAGGCTGGCTGATCGGAGCGGAAATTGAGATATTGCGTGGTCGGACCGACGCCTTTGATCTGGCGATGCAAGTCGATCACCGCTTCAGTTAACGATGGCACAGGCGCAGCGCTTACAGACGATGTGTCGATGTCCCCTTGTGAATCTCTGTAATTGACCGGCAAACGGCAAACCAGACCGTTGTTCTCCCTGATCAATTCGTCATAACCGTAGGCTCGTACATTATTCATGATGGCGCGGCTTGGCAAATCCGTGCTGCCTTCAAGACTGCCGAACAAACCAATTACGACATTGTTGTATTTGCGAATGACGCTGATCAACTCCGCGTTGGCGGCTCCGCGCAAATCCAGATCGATAACCACAATAGCCGGATTTTGCTTCTCGATGTTTTCAATGGCAGTGGCCAACATCTTTTGCGCGTGATCATCATTGAAGCGGGCGATGCCGATATCGAACTGAGAGAGGTCATCGAAGTCTACGATACTGATGTCGCGCGACTCTGCCGGACGTTGAACGGCCGAATAGATTTTTTGCGAAACTCGATAGCGCCACTCCAACATGCTCAATTCCATGCTTTCCAAGACTGATGACTCGGCGAGAAACAATGTGGCTACGCATCCAGCAAGAGCACCCCAGAACAATCTCTGGAATAGAAGGTTGTCTCGTCCATGAATCCACATGGACGGAAGCACAAGCCGTCTTAAAGATGCGAGTATCGCCCTCATCCTGGTCCCCAAAAAAGCAGTTTCACCTGCTCCAACTGTAGTCTAGCGCGGTCGTTTCGGCAATTGGCTGGGGTAAACCCCGGATATGCTGAGCCCTTCCTCCTTGCATCTGACTGCCCTTTTGCCCCCTAACCCCAAAACCCTTATGTCTCCTGACGTTCGGGCGACGTTTGCTAAGTCTCCGTAGGTGCTACGCCATGCGGAATCTCCGTAGGTGCGACGCCATGCGTCGCCCGCCGGACATCTATATAGGTTGGCATATGCCAGGGTGGTCTCCGGGTTTACCCCAGACGGATACGCCCCTTCTTCCCAAAGACTTCCCGCCGTGCAGAAAGTAGCCTGAAGACAGGTCCAGACAACTGGGACAGAACGGGCATTTTTGCGGCAATTTTGTGAGGTGAGTGATATGAAGCGTTTGGCACTAGCATCGATGCTGGCGGTGGGCTTAGGCCTCTTGCCGCCCCAGGAATCCCGGGCATCAGGCATTATTGTTGTCGATCCGGCTTTTGGAGGCAGCGCGGCATTGGGCATGCCGACTCCTATTAGTGTGACGCCGATTCGCCCTGGTATTCCCCTGCGTCCAATCGGGCCTGCCCGACCGGGGCGACCGATTGCCACGCCCAATCCGCCCGCAAGGCCGATATTGAAAGGCGGCGTCGCCTTCGGTCTTCATCTCGAGGCGGAAGCTATAAAAGTTGATGTGAACGATCAGGTGGCGAAAACATATATTGTTCAGACTTTTAGAAACGACACAGATCGCAATCTAGCCGGAACATATCTATTTCCCCTTCCTGATGACACCACATTCAGTTCCTTTTCTTTGCACATCGACGGCAAACCGGTGGAAGGAAAAATTCTCGAAGCGGCTGAAGCGCGACAACAGTACGAAACCATCGTCAGGCAGATGGTAGATCCTGGTTTGTTGGAATACGCGGACCATAAAACAGTAAGAGCACGAATTTTTCCAATCCCTGCTCATGGGACTAAGAAAGTTGAGCTTGAATACACTCAATTATTGAAAGCTGAGAATGGACTATTGAAGTACTCTTTCCCTCTCAAATCAAAGGGAGGAGCTGATCCGGTCGAGGAAGTGAAGATTGATATGAAGTTGCAGTCAAAACAAGGGCTGCGCACAATTTGGTCACCGACTCATTCAATTAGTTCTTCTCGTAGCAATGATAGCCTGGCTAAGGTTTCATTCCTGGCAAAAGGCGTCGTACCGGATAAAGATTTCCTTCTTTATTACAGCGTTTCTGACAAAGCAATGGCCGCCAACGTGCTCACTCACAAAGCCGTCGGCGAAGACGGCTATTTCTTGCTCACGTTGTCACCGCCAATGAAGTCAGAACAAGTTGTCGCAAAAGACATCGTGCTTGTTGCAGACACGTCTGGCTCTATGCAAGGCGAGAAGATGAAACAGCTGAAACTGGCGCTCAAATATGTGGTTAACGCTCTTAATTCCGCCGACAAATTTTCAATTGTTCAATTCAATACTGATGCTGAAGCATTGAAGTCACAGTTGATGCAGGCAGCTCCTGAAAACAAAAAGCAGGCTATTGCGTTTATCGACGATCTCGATGCGCGCGGTGGAACCAACATTGGAGACGCGCTCTCCATGGGCACAACTATGCTCAATCAGACTACAGATCGCCCCGGTTTTCTCGTCATGATGACGGATGGAGAACCCACCGTGGGTGATACCGATGTCGGTACTCTACTGAAAAAGGTAAAGTCCAAAAGAGACATTCGCGTATTTGACTTTGGTGTTGGCAACGACCTGGACACGCGTTTGCTAAACCGCCTGGCCGACGAAAATCACGGCACTGCGCAGTATGTTTCGCCGGATGAAAATATTGAGACGGCGCTCTCGAGTTTCTATCAAAAGATCAAGAGTCCGGTTTTAAGTGACGTCAGCATCACTTATGACGGCATTCAAGTAAAAGACACGTATCCGCGCTCTGTCAAAGACATTTTTCAGGGGTCGCAAGTTCTTGTACTGGGTAAATACAAAGGCGGTGGAAACTCGCATTTGAATGTCACCGGCAAAGTCAACGGTGTTCCCAAGTCATATAGTTTTCCTCTTGCATTTGCAGCGCAGGAAGCTGACCATACTTACTTGCCGCGCCTGTGGGCGATGCGGCGGATTGGCTATTTGACCGAAGTAGCCAAAGCCAATGGTGACAATCGCGAAGTGGTGGACGAGATCGTCGCCCTTTCGAAGAAGCACGGCATTATTTCCGCATATACTTCTTTTCTTGCCACCGACCCGAATGAAGGACGCGGTGGCGGCGTGGTTCGACCGATGCCGCTTCGTGAGGCCTCTCGCCGCATGTCCGTCTCTGACTCTCGCGGTGGAAGAGCGGCAGGATTCGGCGGTTCGCGTGATGCATTTAAAAGGCCCGCAAGCTCCTTCTACAATGCTCGGATGCGCATTGTCGATGCCGCACCAGCGCCGGCAGCACCTTCAGCAGGCGCGCCTGGCATCGCTTACGATGAAGAAAAGGATATGAACTTAAGTTCTGCGTCCGTCCGCGGCGGTTTGCTCGCCAAAAAATCGGAAGCCTCTTCGTCTCTTGCTCGTCAAATTGCCATGGCTCCATCGAATGGAGCAGTTGCAGTGGCAAGAGAGAGAATGCTGAATAAAATGAAGACGAAAGATTTCGTCCAGGACCAGGACAGCAAGTCTTCCGGCATCAAGTGGATTGAGGGTAAAACATTCTACTTGAAAGACGGATTCTGGACGGATAGTGCTCTTCTAGAGGGTTCTCATCCACAGCCGGAAGTCATTCAGTTTGGTTCGAGCAAATACTTCGAGCTGGTGAAGAAACACCCTGGTATCACGAAATTCCTGGGCGCCGGTCCAAAGGTGATTGTTCTTTTCGAAGGACTGTGCGTAAAGATTGTTGCACCGTAGGCGATGGCACAACGAAGTTGTGATTTAGATAGAGCAGAGAGGTGCGGGTGAAAGCCTGCATCTCTTTTTATTGGTCTGCGTCAGATTCTTTGGACGCCGTCGCTGATGCCTCTTCCACTTCTTGGTCTGTCCGGATATCACAAACGTTTGCAAATGGGATCCTGAACCAGAAGGTGGAGCCTTCGTTTGGTTTGCTTTGCACGCCTATTTCGCCGCCCATAAGCTCTACATAGCTTTTGGCAATGCTCAAGCCCAGTCCGGTACCGCCAAATACTCGAGATGTCGATGTATCTGCCTGCACAAACGGTTGAAAGAGTCGACCGATAGTATCTTCGCTGAGCCCAATACCGGAGTCGGTAACCTTAAATTCGATGCGCAGAGAGTCATCGTCCGTTTCCATCATATTGGCGGAAATATAAATCGCGCCTTCCTTTGAAAATTTGACGGCATTGGAAGCCAGGTTGAGAAGAACCTGTCTGACTCTTAGTTCGTCTCCGGATATCAGATCGGGAATATCCGGGTCGACGATAGACCGTAAAACCAATCCCTTCTTTGAGCAAACAGGATTGATAATACGGATCACTTCGATGATTGTCGATCTAAGAGAGAACATTCGATTTTCGAGGTGGACTTTTCCTGCTTCCACTTTTGTAAAATCAAGCAATTCGTTCAACACTTTATACAGGCTTCTGGATGCTTCAAGCACGGCCTCTGCAACGCTCTTGGCGGATTTTGGCATCTCTTCTTCAGTGGCTAATATTTCCGCCAGAGAGATAATGCCGCCCAGTGGTGCCCTGATTTCGTGACTCAGGGTTGAGATGAAACTGCTCTTGAGCCTGCTTGTCTCTTCTACTCCTAAAAGAGTATTTTGAAGAACGTCATACTTTTGTTTGAGTTGCTTGTTTTTTGTAATGTCTCGAACTATTTTTGATGCCCCAATGATCGCGCCGGAAGCGTCGCGTATTGGTGACACGGTGAGAGCAACATCGATTCGCTGTCCGTCTTTGCGCAGCCTGATTGTTTCATAATGTTGGATTGGTTCGCCTTTTCTGAGCTTCGCCAATAATTGAGGTTCTTCATCAGGCATCTCTGGTGGTACCAAAATCGTGATTGATTTACCAATCACTTCTTCTGCTGTGTATCCGAAAATTTTCGTTGCCGCTTTGTTCCACGTTTGGATAATGCCGTTTAGATCCTTACTGATAATGCCGTCTTCGGAAGTCTCAACGATGGCAGCCAGCATTGCTCTTTCGCGGGTTTCCTTGTTCTGTCCGGTAACGTCACGACAGATCTTTGCGCCGCCGACAAGTGTTCCTGTCTCGTCGTAGATAGGCGATATCGTCAGCGAGATGTTTATTAATTGCCCGTCTTTGCGTTTTCTAATTGTCTCGTAGTGCTCGATTCTCTCGCCACGTTTTAGCTTGTCGAGAATTACGTCTTCCTCTGAAAGCAGATCGTCTGGAATGATCGTGGTAATGGACTGCCCGATCATTTCAGCGGCTGTATAACCAAAAATTCGTTCAGCACCGTGATTCCAGAGCTGAACGATACTTTGCAGATTTTTGCTGATGATCGCATCTTCGCTAGACTCAACAAGTGAAGCGAAAATTGACTGCATTTGCCCAGCGCTGAGCTTGCCTAAATCGGACATTTTTTGATCGCTCTTCCGTTTTCACCCCTAACCCATGTGGGTAGGCGCACGAAAGTCCCTAAAGTTCCTGCCAATACAGAACTATAACAGTCCCTAAAATTGTTGTCACATTGGCTAATTGGCTACAGAATCTATCGAGAGAAGTGAGCGGTTTCGGACCCTTCTTCAAGGCAACTATTTCGGAACACTAGTCGCAGTACCCGCTAAGGCCGTGGCGGCCGGCTTCAATATGTCGTATTGATAGACGTAGACAGCGCCCGAAACGGCAGAGGCAATTAGGGCGACGATGAGCAAGCTGACGATTGGACCGCCGGGCTCACGCACTCCGGTTATTTGGCTAACGCGTCTCTTCAATTCCGGGTCGTCGGGATGGTACCAGACGAGATTTGAGCGCGTGCAGCGATAACACCGCGTCGAGTACTTCTTCATGACGTTTCCGCAGTCAGCGCAAAGTATGACTTTCAAAACAACCTCCGGCCAAACGACACCAGCAGGTGTCTGAATTTGGCTTAGGGTATATAAATACATCGCGGATGTCAAGTTGAATTTCTTGAATATTTGGCGCTTTCGGCTATTAATTCGCGCTAAAAACCCCCTCTCGAAAATAGCGGGCAAAAAGGTGGGGTAAACCCCAGGTTGCTAAGTACTCTTATCCTGGCGAATCGGCGGCCGGAATTCTCTAAGCTGATAAGAGCGGCATTCTGCCTGACTGCCACCCTTGCTCGTTTGTAGTAGACGCGGCGAAAACAACGAGGTCAAATTAATGAGAACTGTTGCACTGGCATCTATCGCGGCTCTTGCCGCCACATTGGCGCTACCCGCCCAGGTTCTCGCCTCTGGCTGGATTGTCGTCGATCCGATCATGGGCGGTCGTCCCGTGATGGTTCCTCGCCCTGTTGTTCGCCCGCAACCCGGTGTCACCCCTGCAGTGCCTGCGCCGGGTCGGCGCCCGGTATTGCAAGCGTCGGTCAGTTTTGGCCTGCATTTGCAAGATGAAGACGTCAAGGTAGATATAGTCGACCAGGTTGCGAAAACCTACATTACTCAAACGTTTTCCAATGACACCGACAGCAATCTCGCCGGCACCTATCTTTTCCCGCTGCCTGAAGACACGACTTTCAGCTCCTTCTCACTGCACATCGACGGCAAGCCAGTGGAAGGCAAAATTTTGGAGGCAAACGCGGCACGCACGGAGTATGAGCAAATTGTGCGCCGGATGGTTGATCCGGGACTGTTGGAATTTGCCGATTACAAAACAGTCAGAGCTCGCATTTTCCCAATTCCCGCACATGGCACAAAGAAAGTAGAACTTGAATATACGCAAGTTCTGAAAGCGGAAAATGGCATGCTCAAGTATCGCTTTCCCCTGAAAGCTGAAGGTGAAGCCGAACCGGTTGACTCCATTAAGATGAATGTGAAACTGGCAGGCAAGCAGCCGCTGCGCACGATCTGGTCTCCGACGCACACGGTCACCTCTACACGCAAAGGCGACACGGAAGCGAATGTTTCTCTAGCTGCCAGCAATACTGTTCCGGACAAAGATTTCCTTCTCTATTACAGTATTTCCGACAAGGATGTCGCAGCAAATCTGCTTACACATCGTAAGTCTGATCAGGACGGTTATTTCTTGATGACGCTGTCTCCGCCAGTGACAGAGAAGGGTCCGTCAGCCAAAGACATTGTTGTAGTCGCTGATACATCGGGATCGATGCAAGGCGAAAAGATGGAGCAGAATCAAAAAGCACTCAAATATATTGTTGATGCATTGTCGCCGGAAGATCGCTTTAGCCTCGTTCAATTCAATACTGACGCTGATGCCTTTAGTCCCAAACTTCTGCCTGCCAGTGCGGAAAACAAGAAAGCTGCCGAGAAATTCATCAGCGAACTGGAACCACGCGGCGGCACTAATATTAGTGACGCGCTTGCATTGGGCACTACGATCTTAAATGAAGCATCCGAACGTCCGGCCTATCTTGTACTGATTACAGATGGTGAGCCTACAGTTGGCGAAACCGTCGTTGATAAACTCTTGCAAGGGGTCAAGTCAAAGCGCGATGTTCGTATTTTTGATTTCGGTGTCGGCTATGACGTCAATACTCGTTTGCTCAATAAACTCGCCGAAGAGCACCATGGTACTGCTCAGTATGTCGAACCGAGCGAAAGTCTGGAAGTGGCTTTGAGCAACTTCTACCAAAAGATCAAGAGCCCGGTTTTGAGCGATGTCAAAATTGCTTATGACGGCATTCAAGTGAAAGATGTTTATCCTAAAGATGTAAAAGACATTTTTGCCGGACAGCAAGTGCTGCTGATTGGGCGCTACAAGGGCGAAGGAAAAGCATCGCTGAAGTTGACCGGACGCATTAATGGTGAGAATAAAGACTACGCATTCCCCATGGAATTCGCAAAAGAAGACACCAGCCATTCTTATCTGCCGCGCATCTGGGCAATGAGAAGAATCGGCTATTTGACTGATGTTGCTCGCGCCAACGACGAGAGCAAAGAAGTCGTCGACGAGATCATTGCACTCTCGCAAAAATACGGCATCATCTCGGCATACACTTCGTACCTGGTAACCGACCCCAGCGAAGGCGGTAGTGGCACCATGGTCAGGCAGAACATCCCCGGGGCTGTGAGTTTCAGAGGCCCAGCTGTTGGCGGAGGAGGCGGCAGAGCTGTCAGCCAAGGCTTCCACATGATGGCGGAGCGCCCGGTTCGAGGTGGACTCGTACCGCCACCAGCGCCGATGACTATGTCATCTTTGCCGAGAAATCATATGGGCAAAACCTTACAGTACAAGATGAGCGAGGCTAGCCCTTCACACGTGTCGCGACCGACAGTCCAATCCTTCGTGGCGAACAGTGCCGCCAGCGCAGACTCATCAGTGTTCGGAGATGAAGGTTCGTCCGGCACCAAGGGCATGGATGCACATAGTGTGCAGATGGGCAGAATGGTTGCTCGTAAAGCCCGAGCCGATGCATTTGCAAGTTTCGAACCTAGAGAAGAAAGCGGTCAGAAAGCCGTATTTGTAGCTAAGACTCTCAATGAATTGAAAGAGTCGAATGCAATCAATAAGCAAGATCTGATGGCCGGAGAAATGAAGACCATTGAAGATAAGACATTCTATATGGTCAATGGATTCTGGACCGAGAGTACTTTCAAGCAAGCCGACAAAACGGTCAAGGAAATCAAATTCAAGAGCGAGGAATACTTCGCGTTGATGAAGTCTGTTCCTGGTATCTCGAAGTATTTGTCGGTGGGCAGGCAGGTAATTGTCGAGTTCAACGGCACCTGGTACAAGATCGTCCAGTCCGGAGATGCTACCGGCTAGGATTAGAGGAGAATCTCCGAAGGCAATGGACCTCTCCTAAAGTTGAAAACGGGCGCCACTATAAGTGGTGCCCGTTTCCATTTAGTAACTCTCGCTCTACTTAGTAACTCTCGCTCTACTTAGTAACTCTCGCTCTACTTATCAACTCTCACGCTATTTGTCGGTGACTTGTACTTTCCAGAAAGCAAGGTCATTAGTGCGCACGATGTCTTTTATACGTTCGAGCGATAAGACCTTGCTGTCGTAAGTGACAGTGGCGACTGCATATCTCGGCAATTTCCCTACTTCGTTTTTGGTTTCAACTTCCGAAGCCTTCATTTGAGAAGGCAATTCAACGGTTGCCGTGATTACGCCTGCTGTTTTTTGAAATCTCAGCGCCAGCGCTTTCAAGCATGCAGGACAGAGAGAGCCGGAGAGGCGCATGGAGGCTTCTTTGACTTTGGGCTGTGAGGATATGGTGCTTTTTTGCTTGTCTTTGAAAAACTGATTGGCCGCCTTTTCCCGTCCCTGTGGATCGTTTGCATTCTCCTGAATAGGCGAACCGCTTTCTTTCGATTTGCTCGCTGGGCCTGGGACTTCGATGGAGAATATCGGAGGACGCACCTTTCCGGTTTCAACTTTTGCGTTGTCTGCGGGGTTTTGGGCACTCGCGCTTGTTGCGAGGATGAAAAGGAATCCCACAACAGCGCCGATAGACCCGGTCGAAACAGCCAGCACGTGCTGCACAAGCGAGCGTTTGTCAGTAAATTTCGTGTGATTTCTGGAAGTCATTTAGGCGCTTGTTCTACCCCGTCTCCTAAAACACAGTTTAACTGAGCGCGTCCGTTAATTGCTCCTCATCTGCATCGGCTCGACTATTGCGATTGGTGACGATTAAAGACACGGGAATCTGTGCGGAGAATCCCAAAAACAGCGAGTTTCTTAAGCTTACAAAGCACACTCATTGATATGATGTACCTTTAAAGGTTGTCACTAGCGGAAGTCCAGGGATCAATGCACACCCTTACAAAACAGCCGACATCATTCTTAGATGCTATCACCGGTCCCGCCGAGCTGAAGCAGATGTCGGTTGAAGACCTGCAAAAACTCGCAGGCGAAATTCGTCAGGAAATAGTCAGCAGTTTGTCGCGCACAGGAGGGCATCTTGCCTCCAATTTGGGCGTCGTCGAAATCACGCTGGCGCTGCATAGAGTCTTCAATACGCCGAAAGATCAAATCCTCTGGGATGTCGGTCACCAGGCTTATGTGCACAAGATGTTGACGGGGCGCCGCCACAAGTTCGGTACGCTGCGCCAATTCAAAGGTCTGAGTGGGTTTGTCACCCCGGTCGAGAGTGAGCACGATGCGTTTGTCGCAGGGCACAGCTCCACTTCAGTCTCGCTGGCTGTAGGCATGGCGATTGCTCGCGATCATTTGAAGCTGGACCACAAGGTTATCGCAGTCATTGGCGACGGCGGATTGACCGGCGGTATGGCTCTCGAGGCAATTAATCACCTTGGCCATATTCAAAAAAATGTCCTCATTGTCCTCAACGACAACGAAATGTCCATCAGTGAGAATACTGGCGGATTAGCGCTCTATATGAAGCGCATCAAGGAAACTTTCTTCTATCGCGACATCAAAGAAAAGCTGGATTCGATTGAGGGAAGCCTCGATAAGGTGCAGCTCACCGCCGGGATTTGGGACATGATCCTGGAAGTAAAGAAACAAGCCAAAGAGCGCTTCGACACGCCGGGAATTGTCTTTGAAAAACTGGGCATCAACTACAGCGGACCCATCGACGGGCATGATGTCAGCGCCGTGATCAAAGCTTTTGAATCGGTGAAAGATAACTCAGCGCCGCAAATCGTCCACCTCATTACGTGCAAAGGAAAGGGCTATCAGCCCGCAGAGGACGATTCCATTAAGTATCACGGAGTTCCGGCATTTAGTTTGGAACCTCAACTCAGTGAGAAAGTCGATGCTTCCGCGCCAAAGCCGAAGGCAAAAACCTACTCGGATATTTTCACTCAAGCTCTAATTGACGTCGCAAAAGATGAACCAAATCTTGTGGCAATTACACCCGCAACTGCCGAAGGCAGCGGTCTGGTCAAGTTCGGAAAAGCCTATCCCGAGCGCTTCTTTGATGTGGCAATTTGCGAGCAGCATGCTGTTACGATGGCGGCCGGTATGGCTAAGGCCGGTTTGAAACCGGTCGTTTCTATCTACTCGACTTTCCTTCAGAGAGCAATGGATCAAGTCATTCACGACGTCGCCATCCTTAATTTGCCGGTGGTATTCGGCGTTGACAGAGGCGGCCTTGTTGAAGACGGTGAAACCCACCAGGGCGTTTTCGACATCGCCTTCCTGCGCAGCGTGCCCAACTTCACAGTCCTCGCTCCAAAGGATGCTGCCGAATTGCGAGACATGGTTTTCACCGCAGTCAAAGAGAGCAAAGGACCTGTCGCTATTCGTTTCCCCAGAGATAAAGCAATTGGTGCCACCGCCGACGGTGATGCAAATGGAAGTCATTCTAGTAAACCAAGATTGATCGACCCGACCAAGTGGGAAATTCTGTCCGGTGAAAAATCGAATAACGGTCAGAAGCCGCCAGTAGTATTGGCTTTCGGTGCAATGGTTGATGTTTCTCGCCAGGCTCTGGAACTGATTGAGTCTGAAGTGAAACCGGTTTTGGTAAACGCGCGCAGTGCAAAACCGCTCGACGTGAATTTGTTGAACGAACTTCTGCGTGACGGTCACGATACTTTCATCACGGTTGAAGAAGGCTGCCTGTCCGGCGGTTTCGGCGCTGCTGTTCTCGAATGGATGAGTACAGCCGGTCTGGAAATTTCCAACACGATGCCTCGCGTTCTACCGATCGCAATTCCAGATCAGTTCGTGGAACACGGCGCACGCGCAATATTGCTCGACCTGAACGGACTGAGCAAAGAGAAAATCGCTCAACGCATCACAAAGATCATCACAAAGCGGACGTAAATCGGGTCAGTTGCAGATGACTGAAATTGTTTCTGCACAGCCAAAGCGCATCTATCTAACATTTAGAGTTTCCAAAGATGAGCTGGATTTCGATTTTGTCTCGAGACTACTCGAACTTGCTCCTACCTCAGTACGGAAGAAAGGTCAGTTTCTTCACTCTCTCAGAACTCGCGCGAATGAGTCATCTTGGAGCTACTCCACTGAGCATTTGGACAGCCTGCATCTAAAGGTCCACTTCGCACTTCTCTTCGAAAAATTGAAAGGCAAAAAGGACGTTCTCGCCGAACTGAGGGAGAATGGCTGTAGAACAAGCGTTTCCTGTTATTGGCTTTGTTCTTGCGACAATATTGAAGCTCATCTCTCGCACAAGATCATTGTTCAGCTAGCAGAGTATGGACTTAGCTTTATGTTTGATATTTACTCTGGCGATCCTGGCGACTAGCACAATTCTTATGACTTTTGAGGGTAATGAAACAGGCGAATGGGTTACACTTCGCGGCGGCCTTCCATGGCTTTCGAGAGGGTCATGTCGTCTGCGTATTCGAGATCGGCGCCAACGGGCAGACCAAAAGCAATGCGCGTCACTTTAGCGTTTAGCGGTTTCACCAAACTGGAAATGTAGAGCACGGTGGCGTTGCCTTCCACTGTCGGGTTAATAGCAAGAATGAGTTCGCGAATGTTGTCGTCGTGAACGCGATTGATGAGTTCGCGCACGGTGAGCTCGTTGGGACCTTTTCCATCCAGCGGAGAAATTAGTCCAGTAAGCACGTGATACAGACCTTTGTATTCGCGATTTCTCTCCAGCGCAATCACGTCACGCGAGTCTGCAACCACGCAGACCAGCTGCCTGTCTCGCCTTTCGTTTGTGCACAGCTCGCACGGATTGGCCGCAGACAAGTGAAAGCAATTGCTGCAATTTTTCACTTTCTCTTTTGCGTCGATCATCGAATCGGCAAAAGATTTCACCGATTCATGAGTCATGCCCAGGATATGAAAAGCCATTCTCTGAGCCGATTTCGGCCCCACGCCCGGCAGCTTTTGAAATTCTTCAATAAGCCTGGCGAGCGGTGGGGTGAAATACATTGTCGATTAGTTTCCTGAGTTAGAAACCCATTCCAGGTGGAAGCATGCCGCCGAGATTTTGCATTGCTTGCTTTTCTCCGGCTTGTTTTGCCTTTGTGCAAGCGTCTTTGATTGCTGTCAGGATCAGGTCTTCGAGCATGCCGATGTCTTCAGGATCAACAGCTTCGGGTTTGATTTTGACGCCGGTGAATTCCAGATCCGCGGTGGCGCTGATTGTCACTGCGCCGTTTCCTGCCGAGCCTTCGATTTTGGTTTTGGCAAGTTCGGCTTGAATCTTTTGCATTTCATTTTGCATCTTTGCCAAGTTGCCCAGCAGTTGGTTCATGTCAGGTTGCATAAAATTCTCCGTCGCCCTGGGGGCTGATTGTGAGCTTGTATTGCCGACGAGACTACTGCCGGCAACGAATAGATAAGATTATAGGCTGTGGAGCCCAGCCACTCGGGCGCTTAATAAGGACGGTAAATGTTTCTTAAGGAGAAACCGCGCATCTAAGGCTCGGTTGACCGTAAGTAACTATACTTAGGCAATCGTGGAGCAGCAAATTACGCCTGCCCGCAACCAGATCTATAGGCTGATGATTCTGTCAGCAATTGGCGTCCAGTACTGCTTTTATAGAGAAGTGACTGTTTATGCAAGATTTCGATACGACAACCGAAAACAACGAATCGGTAAATGAAGAGCGTGAACCCGCCTACGTGCGTCTTAACGCCACAATGAAGCAAGTCTTCAAGAAGTTTGTTCTGTTCGTTTCGTTCGGCCCGGGCATATTGGGGTTCCTGTGGTTACTTGGAAAAGTATTCAAACCTCGCTAAAAGACCCGCTTAAGGCGTTGGAAGAGCGAAACCCATCTTATTTCGCCCGTTATGCGGGTGAGGAAGACGAGTTCGGCTTCAACTTGGAGACATTCGCCAAGTGGGAGCCTATTTTTCGCTTCTGCTACGAGGAGCATTTCAAGGTCCGTGTGCGCGGAATAGAGAATATTCCTTCGGAAGGCGCTGCGCTTCTGATCGGCAACCATTCCGGGCTTTTGCCTCTGGACGGCGCCATGATCACGATGGCAATGAGCAGCTATCATCCCGCCCCTCGCCGCGTCAGGTACATGATCACCGACTGGTTTTTCACGTTGCCTGGTATTAGTGAGTGGATGGCAGAAACAGGTCAAGTGCGCGCCACTTTGGCAAACGCTCGAAAGCTCGTAGATAACGAAGAGTTGGTCGGCATCTATCCGGAAGGATTGAGAGGTGTCGGCAAGACTTTCAAAGAAAGATACAGAATTTTGGATTTCCATCCAGGTTTTGTGCAATTGGCAATTGAGCGGCAAATTCCCTTGATTCCAGTTGCCACCGTCGGTGGTGACGAGATCTTCCCAAATTTCGTCAATATCAAGACATTAGCCCAAATGCTGAAAATGCCGTTTTTCCCGGTGACGCCGGCATTTCCCTGGATGCCTTTCCCGCTTATGTTCATTCCTTTGCCGGTCAAGTGGATGATCAACATACATAAGCCGATCAAACTGGATTACCCGCCTGAAAAGGCAAAAGACAAAAAACTCTGTTTGAAGATCGCTCGCGAGATTCAATACGACATCCAGAGAGATTTGAACCGGCTGCTCAAAGAGCGGAAATCGGTTTTTACTGCCTGGACTGAAGATGAAAACGGAAGGAGTGAAACACCGTGAAAGCATTCGCTACAAGACATAAACAGTTCATCCGCAACTCGCACAAGAGCGAAGATTACTTCGGCTTCGACCTGCGCAGCCTGGCCAAGCTAGAGCCGGGGCTGAAATTCCTCTATGAAGATTGGTGGAAAGTTGAATTTAAAAATCTCGATGCTATTCCTGATGAAGGTCCGGCGCTGATCGTCGGCAACTCCACTGGTCTTGTGCCGTGGACAGCGATGATGCTCATCTACGCGCTAATGACCAGAGAAAATCCGCGCCGAGTGCACGTTGTTTGCGACCTGGATTGGATCGAAGACGAAAGAATTCATCACTTCCTGCGCGAACTAGGTTTTGTGCCATGGTCTTCAGACAATGTGAAGCGCTTGCTCGCCAAAGGCGAAGTCGTGGCCACGTTCCCGGAAGGCATTGCCAGCACGCAAAAGACTTTCTCTCAAAGATACCGCCTTGGCGATTTCGATTGGACCCGCTTGCTGTCAGCTGTTGAGGAAGGCGTGAAGATTGTTCCGTTGGCTACAATCGGGCTCGATGAGGCCGTTCCTGTCCTCTTCAATGCCGACAAAATGGCTAAGCTGCTCAATATGCCTGCATTCCCGGTTACACCGTTCTTCCCGTTCTATCCGTTCCCTGTCAATCTTTTCAGCTTGCCGGTTAAGTGGAAGATGGCTTTCCTTGCGCCTTCGCAATACAAGAAAGAAACCAACCGCGACAAAGTCGAAGAGCAAGCTAAATCGCAAGCTCGCTATCTTGAAGGCGAAATTCAAGCGGAAATCAACCGCATGCTGCGCGCCAGAACGCATACGTTCGCACGCTAAAGCTACCGTTTCGCTTTGACGCAATAGATTCCGGTAGGGCGACGCATGGCGTCGCCCCTACAGAACCAGGCGCATGCAATGCGCCACAGAACCGGGCGCATGCAATGCGCCACTCTTACAACAACCCGTATATGAGGTTCGCGCTCCGAATGGTCTTTGGACCAAATGGAGCGCGTTCCTTGTAGGGGGGTTATGGGTTTGTGGGATTGAATCGTTTAACTTTGTCTTTCTAGGCGGTTCTCAGCGCCTGCACTTCTTCCAACATGCGATAGAGAGTCTTATAGGCTCTGGATTGCACGTAGGGGTTTTCATCCGTCGCCAGGATGCGCAGGATGGCGACCGGCACATGGTAGCTTTCAGCCAGACGTACTCTTACATCCGGGCTCTCGTCGCGAGCCAGTTTCCAGGCGGTCTTAATGGAGATGTTCATGTTTTCGGCGACGGCTGCGCGCACTTGTGTCTCATCATGATTTGCCAGTTTTGCCAGTGTAGTCGTGTGCGTGCGCGGGTTTTCAGCAATGCGCTCCAATAATCTGGTGGAGCC
>PNLN01000234.1 GCA_013823055.1 Cyanobacteria bacterium DS2.3.42 | reverse complement strand
TTGGACGTCAAAAAGGCCTCCATTAGGCCTCCGTGAATAACTTCGAAGTCTGAAAACCTAGCCGACAGGGGGATTTGAACCCCCGACCTACGGTTTACGAAGCCTGAATTCTGTACGGACTGTCCTTTTAGGATACTACAATCCACCACGCCGCTTTCTTGTCCGATTCTTGCCGGCCGTGATGATGGCGCCAGCAAGCAAGTCATCGGCGTTGTCTTGCAACGCTTGCAGACAAACAAGCCCTTGTTGAGTTGAATTGACGGCTACCAGTCTATGCCGCAATGCGGCTGATTGTGGAGAATCGCCAGTGTCCCGAAGTCTTTGTCGAGAGTGACCAGGACGCGTTGTTCAGAGTGAGCCCGCTTCAAGATCGCCTCGTCGCCTGGGTCCGGTTCGTCTCCGACCCATACAACGTCATGCCCAGCTGCTTCCAGCTGGGCCTTTGCTTGATTTGAA
Source organism: Cyanobacteria bacterium DS2.3.42 (assembly GCA_013823055.1). Taxonomy (GTDB): domain Bacteria; phylum Cyanobacteriota; class Vampirovibrionia; order Obscuribacterales; family Obscuribacteraceae; genus QKMZ01. The sequence goes on along the minus strand of PNLN01000234.1, from coordinate 22,320 downwards.
ACACAGGTGTCGAGCAGGACCTTCACTTAAACCTGCAGTTCCTTCCCTTTCAATTCTTTATCGAAAAGGATGCAGGCATCAATGTCTTCCTTCTCCAGCCAGGGATAAGCTTTTAAGAGGCTTTCCGATGTATCTCCCGCCTCAAGCATGCCCAGAACGTGCTCGACAGCCAGCCGACGTCCACGAATGATAGGCTTGCCGCCGAATATTTCAGGATTTACAGTGATTCTTTGAAGAAGAGCTTTCTTGTTCATTTGCTCAATAGCCTTTAAGTCTGCATCTGGATTGACTATATACTAGCCCAGCTCATCCTGGCAAGGCATTACAGGTCTGCGGGCTACTTCTGCGGCCCTGTTTATAGACCTTTCTTCTTTATCTCTGCGTGTTCAAGAATCGCATCTGTGATTCTCTGCATTGGCTCCCGGAGGCGGTCTACGGTCAACTGAATATACCCGCCCGTAACATCGCCGCCAAATTTATGATTCGCCAGTCTCTTCAGTGTGTAGTGCGAAATATCGAGACTTTCGCCGACGGTGAGAAAGGTCCTTCTCAGACCGTGTGTCATGAATTTCACTTCTGACTCGTCGATTACGTTGGCGACAGCGCGTTTAACCTCAATCAAGTGACCTTTGCCACCAGTACCCGGAAAGACAAACTCACTTTTCGCATCTTGCAAGGCGTCATTAGCATTCTTCCTGCGTAGAAACAGAGCTTCCAAGTAATCCGACAATGGCAGCAGGTGCTCTTCGTAGTTCTTGGTTCGATCACCCGGCAGGCGAAGAATTTTCGATTTCAAATCAATATCTGACCACTTAAGCTGGGCCGCTTCATTGCGGCGTAATCCGGTAAGCAGGCAGACGATAAAGAAATCTCTCGCAATTGGATTCTCCAACTTGAGCACTGCTTGAAACCACGGCTTTAAATCTTCTCTCTGGATGAAATCGGTCCTTCTCTTGTTTCGATTCCATAATTTAGCTTGAGATAATCGTGCCACCGGATTTTCAGCCATCACTGGGCGTCCATCGGCGTCCTCATAAACGCTGGTTGCATAATTAAGGAGCGAACGAAGAACACGCATCGCCTGATTGGCATGCGCCTCGCCCTTGCCGCGAGGTCCGTGAGCGTTAGAGATCCTTTCGTGACGCGCTTGAACCATGTCTTTGGTAATTTCGGTAATCGGCTTTTGCAACCAATCACTGAAGCAGCGCCTCAGGGCACCTTCATATAGCTTAATCGTTGTCGGTCTAAGTTTCCGTGCACGTATGTATGGTTCAAGCAGTTCTCCGAGCGTCACAGCTTTCGCTTTCTGCGCAATCCGCTGCGTGCGGGGATCAATTCCCTGTGCCATTTGTGCAAGAAGCTTTTTAGCCTCAATTCGAGCTTGTTCCAAGCTGAGCACTTCATGGCTAGCAATTTTCAGTCGTACTTTTGTTCCACCAACCCGACCTTGGGCGATGTAGATCTTCTTGTCGCCCGACACTCGAACGCCGAAACCAGTGAGACCCTCATCAAAAATGTAAGTGGTCTTCTCACTGTCGGACAGATCTATTTTTTCGACAAAAGCTTGGGTTAAGCGTGGCATTTAAAACCACCATTTTGGAGGGCACTTCAACTTGACATTATACATTCTGTGTACCCACTATGTACCCAAATTAGGTAAAAATTGATCAAACCGACTCGACTGACAACCAAATCATCAAGTCCGCTATACCTTATTTCGTCAAGCTTTATAGACTTTCATCAAATTTGTTCAAACCCTGTCAAAATGGTTCACTATTGCTTTGGGAGCAATAGGTCGCAGGTTCAAATCCTGTCGTCCCGAGAGTTTTACAGTGTCCGGCCCGGACACATCGATCCGCAATACGGTGAAAGGTCCTTATTCGACAAGGAATCACCGATAGTTACTCTCTCCAACAAACGCGTGGTGGAAGGGCGACACAGGCAGTCCGTAACGGTTCAGAATAATTCCCGTTGGAAAGTTGGACCGGGCATAACTTAAACGTGCCGGCCGCTCTATGCTTTCGTTCCAGACTTGTAGCGTGCAACCATCAGGAAGAACCTCCACTTGCGCAGGCAAAAATTTCCCTCCACTCGCTGCAACAAAAAAACCTCCATCACCTTTTACACTAAGTTGACCGTGACTGGCTTTGAACTTGATGGAAATTTTGTTCTCGCTCAAGCTTAGCTTTTCCGGCACGGGAATTTCACAGTTGAGAGGCTGATGATATGCGTATTGCAAAAGGGCATTTGAAAGCCGATTGATAAGTTTGCCTTTGCTGCTGGGATGAAGGTCTTTCCTATCTCCCAAGTCAAATGCAGGCACCAAATAGACATTTCTCACATCCGTTGCTGACTGTTGCGCATCCCAAAAAATAGGCAACGCCGAACGTCCGACCGTCTGTGAATACAACCCACATCCTGGTATTTGAACGAAGAAGAATGGGAAATCATCCTCTTCCTGGCTCCACAAATCTCTATAACCTTCGATAAGATTGAAGAATTTCTTGCCATATGTGTTTCCCATTCCAACATCAGCCTCACCTTGATACCAGACCATTCCTTTTATGGAGAATGGGATCAGTGGGCTTACGAGGTCGTCAAATACACGTTTGAGTTTCGAGGAACGATTTTGTCCCTGATCTCCGGCAACTCCGGTGGGCAACCATTCGTCAATTGAAGTTCCACTACGACTACAGCAAATAATGCCGATTGGCACTGCCAACTTCTTTGCCAGTGAGTTGCCAGCACCAAGTGCAACAGCGGAAAAATCCAAAACGTTTTTCGAAGAAGCAGCATCCCAGCAATTGCTATAAGACGTTTTCGGTAGATCAGACCCAGAGCCTTGCGTCTGATATATGCGCACATTGCGTCCGATGTTTGCTATTAAATCTTTAGATTCAGCAGTGAACTTCACTTCCATCGCCATATTCGATTGGCCGCAGCACAGCCACACTTCTCCAATCATCACATTGGTAAATTCAAGCGCGTTGCGACCTTTGAGCTTCAGAGAATATGGGCCGCCTGGTGATTCTGGTTCCAGGCGAACGCTGAACTTGCCTTCACGCGACGTCACTGTGCTCACGGTCTGCTTGTTTAACTGAACTGTTACTTTTTCTCCGGGAGAGGCAGTTCCCCAGACGGGAATTTTTTGGTTTGACTGCAGAACCATGTTGTTGCCGAAGATCTTTGGTAAGGAAACATCTGCAAAGGCAGACGGAGCGGCCCAAAAGTAGAGTACTAGAGCGGCAAAAATTAGCAGCCCTTTCTCAGCAAAGCCGGTTTTGTCGGCACCACAATGACTGAAAAATTTCACTGCTGACTAGGTCTCCAATTCGATTGAAATTTATCTGCTTTCTATCTTAAGCGAGATTTGCTCTTTGAAAGTGCCTTCCCTTTGGGTCTTGTCAGCCGCTGGGCGCAGGCGACAAGAAGGGTGGGGCTAGTGTCTCTTTAGAACTCGAACTGGCATTTCTATTCAGCACGACCTACTGGCTCGTTCTGTTGTTGTTCTTTCCATTTGAGATATCTTGCATTGCGATCGGGATGCGCAGTGGTTTCGTAATGTCGGGTCGTAGTTTGCAACTGGGGATCCAGAGCAACGCGCCGGTCGAAGACGAAACATTCTCCTTGCCAATGAGCGCCACCAACATCTTCAAAATAACGCAAGATGCCGCCATCTAACTGGAAGACATTGTCGAACTCTAACTGACGCAAGAAGAGTGCAGCTTTTTCACAACGAATTCCTCCAGTACAAAATGACACTATGGTTTTATCTTGAAGTTCTACCCTGATATCACCAGCAGTGCCCACAACAGCATTCGGAAAATCAGAGAACTGTTCAATCTGCAGATTTAAAGCTCCGTTGAATGTTCCAATTTCAACCTCAAAGTTATTGCGTGTGTCGAGCAGCACAACTTTCCGCCCACTATCATCATGTCCCTGATCGAGCCAACGCTTAAGAGTCTTAGCGTCAACAGAAGGAGCTCGCGTTTCTCCAGGACAAATCATCGGATGCTTCATAGTGATGATTTCTTTCTTGAGTCTAACGACCATGCGTCGAAATGGCTGGTCATCTGAAATCGATTCTTTTACATCAATGTTTTTGAAACGCCCCGAAAACGTCTCATCGTTGCGCAAAAAATCAAGAAAGGCGTCAACGGACGAACGCTCACCAGCCATGAAGAAATTCACGCCCTCTGGAGCAACGATAAAGCTGCCCATGAGCTTAAGTTGATCGGCTCGCTCCTTCAAAATGGCGCGCCACTCGAAAGGATTTGGAACCTCGACAAACTTATAAGCAGCGATATTGACGATTTGCATAGCACTTATTATATGCGCAAATGCTATCGTGATTGCCAGTGCCGATTTCGCGGCGAATATGGGCAAAATCACTTTACTTAATTACTTTACTTACCGAAGTCTCTCGACCAGATTCCTTGGACGCAACTTTCTCCGTAGTGTTGCGCCTAGCGTTTCTCTCGCCCTTACAGACACCGCATTTCCCACCTAATAAGTGACAGTGTTTGCATGCGTGACAGTTCCGACAAGCATTGCAGGGATCTAATCCATAACACTTGCTTGCTAATGCGGATGAAAAACTTCCTGCAGATAGAACCACAAACGCAGAGAAAAGCAATGAGACCTTACGCACAACTCGCCTCCACAGCAGAATTGTAAAAACCAGGTCTCCGTCTAATACTGTTCCCGTGACAGCCTATAATTCACCGGCAAGTAATCATTAAATGTTGGATTCTTTCGTCAGCGCTCGTCGACACCACTCTACTATTTCCTTGCTGAGCCGCTCTGGCTGATCCAGAGGAATCCAGTGAGTTGAGTTTTCGATTCGTACATACTTCCAGTCCGCTGTCATATACTTCGCAGAGTCGACCATTTGCTTCTCTATAAGCGCAACATCACCGGTGGAATAAATACCCAGCGTTGGCACAGTGTTAGAACCAAAGTCTGAATCAAGAAGGGTTCTAATATTGGCTCGATACCAATTCAGCGCCGCCGTAAGCCGACCTTGCCGTGAAAAAGCTTCGCTCCGGTGCGCTTGGTCTTCTGGATTCTTCGAGATACGCTTAAACGAATTGTAGTTGTTTGCAGAAAAAATCCATTCCGCAATACCAGGAATCTGAAACATTATCACGTACCACCCTTTGAGCCACTGCGCGGGGCCGGCGTTTCGATACGCCAGAGGATGACCAACGGAAATAGCGACAAAAGCGTCAAACTTCTCTGGATAAGTTAAGCAAAGATACCAGCCGATAACGGCGCCCCAATCGTGGCCGACAAGTTTTACTTTTTCTGTGATTCCGAGAGCCTTTAGAACTCCTATAGCGTCGGATGCGATCTTATCTATCGTGAAAGCGGTGACATCCGCAGGGGCATCAGACTGTCCGTAGCCACGCTGATCGAAGATTACAATCCTGAATCCAGCCGACACCAACTGTGGTGTCACATGGCGCCAGAGATGATGAGTATCAGGAAAACCATGCAAGAGCAATAGAGTCGGACCAACACCTTCAACAACCACATAAAAATTGAGTCCGTTGACATTAACGGTGAGGCTTTCCAACAGTTCTCTCCAACACCGCCCGCTACTCTAACCATTTGTCACTATTCTAGCCACTGGATCTGGTTTAATCAAAGCAGTAATAGAGGTTCTGCTCCTTTGCAATTCAAGTCATCCCCCGCTAACTCTGAGTCACCTTCAAAACGCGGTCGCCTGCATGCAAAGATGAGGATATGCGTGAATGCCTTGATGCTGGCTGCAGCGTTCAGCGTTTTGCTACCAATCAATTCGACACTGGCGGCAAGCACGGAAGAAAACTGCTTAGTTCTGCGGCAGCATGACTACAAACTCGGCGAATTCACAGTTTATTTGGGTGAAAAGCATGTGCGCGTCAATTGTATGAACGGCAAATGTTCGGTGATTGCCGCGGCACCAGACTGGAATGTTGTCGTATTTAACAAGGACAAGCAATATTTTCCAGTCGATCGCGCCGCCTGGCATGAAACTGGGCTGAAGGGAATAACTCGCAGCATAAGAGAATTCTACGATGTCAAAAAACATCCCCCTGTGAAAGTGAAATTCTTGGGGCATGATGCAATTCAAACCAGCCGTACTTTACGTACCAAATATACTGACTCATTCGACATTGCGTTCCGGTCCAAACCAAAGCGCAATCCAAATGCCGGAGGAGGTCGGAAAGTCACTTATATAGCCTCGAGCGATTTCAAACTCAACAAGGATGTTGCGGCATTTGTAGAGGGCTTCTATCTGACAGCGCCACACGCAAGAGTCCTTCTCTCCACAGTCTCGGAATCCTCAGGTGATACGACTTCCGGTTTTAATACACATGCGATTGAACAGAAAAAATTCCCACTATCGTTCTTCAAAGTTCCGAGTGGATTGAAAAAAGCGTATTCAATTTCTGCTGTCGCCGCAGGTTTAGACGTGGAAGGCGTCCTGATGGAAGTCGTCGGCGGCGACCATCCGTAGAATTTGAACACTGTGCAATTCCAATCAGTGCCACTTCTGGTGTAAGATAGACGCAAAGAATTTTCTCAACTTCGACGTTGCTATGGCAGACAAAAATCCAAAAAATTTTGATAAGCAACTAAAGATAGACCTTTCTGATGTGCGGGTTTCTTTCAATCCGAAAAGCAAGCGCGACATCATGAGAGACCTGCGCATAGTCGAAAGGGACGGGGAGCTTCACGTCGACGGGCGAGTAGCAGAACGCTTGAGGTTCTTTCTTGTATCAAACGCTGACGGTACGAAATGCGAAACATTTTGGTGGAACGCCTATCTCGCGACGCACGCGATAATGGCTCCGTCGCTCCCACTAGACCCAGACCAAGCAGATAGCGGATTTGTAGAAATCGTCAAAACCGAGTGGAGATTGTTCGACACTGATATCAGGGGTTATTTTTACCCTCAATACGTCAAGGACTACATCTCAAAAATTATTGGTTGAGTCCTAGATATCCAAATGCGAAATTAGCTTCTTCGCTTGTGCAGCATCTGCATCAGCCCCAGCCGCATCGCCAAGTTTCTTCCGTATTTCCGCGCGCACCTCATAGCCTTCCTTCAGCCATGGGTCCTGCTTCACCGCAGTATCTGCATCGGTGAGCGCTGCTTTCGCATCACCGTTTTCCAGCTTAATCGTCGCTCGATTCACATAGCTAATCGGTGCCACCACCTTCACCGAAAACGCTTGAGCAAGATGTTGCTCCGCTTCCTTCTTTTTACCGAGCTTGTTTTCCACACGTGCAAGCCATGTCGCGGTCGTCGATGACCGCGGATTCAACTGCAACGACTTATTCAAGTCAGTAAGCGCAGAGCGCAATTGTCCCAAGTTCACAAATGTAATCGCTCTTTGACGATAGCCGGGCGGATATTCTTCAAGGCTTGTCGAGGCACTTAGCTCCTGCATGGCCTTTTCATACTGCCCGGCACATCGGTAGAATTCACCAGCCATGCGATGCGAGCGCGCAGGAAATGTTTCACGCGTCATCAACTCCTTCAACGCGCTTGCAGCATCATCCATTTTTCCGACGCACATAAAATAGTAAGCAGCTTGTGCCCATTCGACACCACGCACATTTTGATTAGCCGGATCAAATTTCAAATACTCGGCAGCCTGAGGATACTTTTGCTGAAAGGTGTAACATAGCCCGAGATTGGCGCTGTAGGTGCCGTTATTATCACCAGCGATATCAATCGCTTTCTTCAACGCGCGCTCAACCTCATCGTACTTAGCGAGGCGCAGCAAATCCATAGACAAGCCGTAATAGTAGTATGCCTCATTAGGTTCTTTCGCGATTGCACGATTCCAATCGGTCACTGCCTCGCCAAACATCTCGCACGATTCATAAATCATGCCGCGCTTCGCGTAGCCTTCGGGCGAATCAGGCACCAGAGCAATTAACTTGTTTGCATCGGCAAGTGCCTTGTCGTACTGCGCTATATTCATGTACTCGAAGGACCTAGATGACAACGCTTGCAAATAGTTCGGCTTCAAATTAAGTGCCTGCGTAAAATCATCGATGGCATTCGTACGCTCATCGCGCATGGCATGAAGAGTACCGCGGTTCAAAAACAACTCGGGATCATCAGGACTCTTCTCAATCTCATTCGACCACTGAGTAAGAGTTTTTTCCAAATACTGCTCTGGTCGATGAAACCCACCGGGCGTAGTTGCCGCTGGTTTCGGTGCTGTAAACGAGAAGAACAAATACGTTGCCCCCACCGCCACGCCAAGAAGTCCTATCATCAGTCCTACGAGAACAGGCGTCTTCGATTTTCCTGCATCTTTAGGTTTTGATTTGACCTTTCGCTCATGTGGTCTTATCGGTCTACCATCGGAAATACGCTCCAAATCAATATGCAGATCAACGGTCGTCTTGTAGCGATTGTCCCGATGTTTCTCAAGACACCTGGCAATCACTTCCTTCATATCCGCACTAATGCCGACATTATTTGGCAGCGGCGCGGCATCTTCATTGAGATGCCGCAAAATCACTTTTACCGAATTTTCGGCAGCAAACGGTGACTTTCCACTGAGCATCTCATGCATGATGCAACCAAAAGAATAAATATCAGAGCGCCCATCAATCTCTTCACCAGTGCACTGCTCAGGACTCATATACAAAGGCGTTCCGAGCAACTCGCCTGTCTGCGTCAACTTAGTCTTGTCGGCACTGTCCTGATCGGAAATTTTTGCGATGCCGAAGTCGACAATCTTCACCATGTCATTGCCTTCCGGAGTCTTCGTCATCAAAATATTGCTGGGCTTCAAGTCGCGGTGAACGATAGACTTCTGTTGCGCATGCACAAGCGCCTCGGCAATTTGCATAAATATCGGCAGCGCCCGCGCCTGCGAAAGACAAGATTCCGCCTTCAGCAACACATCCAGACCGTCGCCCTCGACATAATCCATGATCAAGTAGGGCGCGCCGTCCGCTGACGAGCCTACATCGTAAACCGAGACGATATTGCCGTGTACGAGTGTCCGCGCCGCATGTGCTTCGTGCTCCAGGCGTTTTGCCAAAATCTTCCGTTCAGCCAATTGAGGCGAAATCATCTTGAGCGCAAAAAGTGTCTGCGTCTCCCTGTCCAGTACCTTATACACCTCACCCATGCCGCCAGAACCGATGTGCCCGAGCACCTCGTAACGTCCATCTACCAAGGTTCCAACCTGCAATCGCCCGCCCGACAAGGCTTCATCGTCCTTGGGGGTATCACCGGTAACTTTTTGAGGATTTTCTTGCATCTTCAGGGTACTCAACTGGGTACTTTATTCATATGCCCGCCTACCCAGCTACGCACGCTGATTAATACTCTAATTTTTGAGGACCGTCCCGTGAATGCCGACAGAGCCCCAACCAAGCCCAAAAAGTCCTGGCTAAAACTGGTCTTGTTTTCGTTGCTTTGCCTGACAGCGTCGTCTTTGGTGATTGGATGGATGCTATTCGGGCACTATGCAGTGCTCTACTACTGGAACGGCGAACTAAACAAAGCGCTCGTGATCGCTAAATCTGATAGCGAGCTGGGCAAGACGCAGATTGACAAAGTATTTAATGATGCCATCAAGGCCAAAGTCGCGCCGGACATATTAATGCGCATGTACCGAGTCTACGGCATGTCACTCTACATGCAGGGTGAAATCGCGCGCGCCGACGAACAGATCGATAAAGCAATTTCGCTGGGAACGAAAGAGCCGCCGAGCAATGCAGCAGTAGCCGATCAACTCACTCACGCATGGCAAGATCGCGCCACAGAGCGCCACTATCACTGGCTCAGCGACCCAAAGACGCCGGATGGGTCGAAGGATCAAGAGATGTCTGTGAAGGTCGCAGAGACGGCCTTTGGACCTGACCATGAGCAGACTATTTTTAAGGCTGCTGGACTGGCAAAAATCTATTCCGATATAGGGCGCCACGCCGATGCAGATAAGGTGATTGAGCGATGTGTGAAGGCCGCTGAGACAAAGCAGTCAGCGCAAATCACTGCCTGGTATGTCTATGCCATGCTGGCACACATTCGCGCGGTGCAGCATAGATACAAAGAAGCTATCGGCGCGTATTTGAAAACCCGTCAGATGGCAGGAAGCAATGAAGATAGCGAGCGAGGATGGAGCGAGATGCTCACCGGCTTCAGATTGCATAAAAATCAAGAAAACCCATTGTATAAACAGTCAATCGTACTTCTCAACAAAGGTAACTATGCCGAACTCGATCGGCGTGCGGAGAAATTCATCAAGGACAAAACAGAAGAATGGGATGGACACTGGTTGCTCTACTATGTCACAAGAGTTCTTGAATACGGCGAGGACGTTAACGACATTTGGTACAACCAGCGAAAACTCGACCTGAATAGCTGGCTCGTGAAAAATCCGAATTCTACAGTCGCACGCTCAGCTCTCGCCAGCTTGCATGTTTATAGAGCCTGGAAAGTTCGAGAAAATGACGCAGACGGTTCTAGATTCGAAAAATTGATGAATGAAGCCAAAAAGACGTTGGCCGTTTCACCCGGCATAGAAGATAAAGACCCGCATGCTTACGAACCAATGTTGAGGTTAACATACTTAGGTCAAGACAAGCGCGAAACGCTGAAATTAAGCGAAAAGGGCATAAAACGCTGGCCCACGTACTTCCAAATTGACAAATGGACAACGAGGCTACTTCAGACCAATGTGCTGGGCGCAAAAGGAGACCAGGAAAACTACATCAACAAAAGAGCTGACACCATAGGTGGTGCACAAGGTGATAAGTTTTATGCGCGATTTGCGTGGCGCTTTTTTAGCAACGGCGAGCAAAGTAAAATATTCGGCGAGAGAAGACATATGGATTGGAACCGCATAAAGAGGGGCTTCAAACAGATCTTCAAAGAATATCCTGACGAAGCAGAAGCCCGCATAGCTTTCTTACAGCTCGCCCTGACCGGCAATCATGAAGAGGATGTAAGAAACATCGACTGGTAGGACGACCAATGACTCCGCATTCATTGTTTCACTGGTTCAAACCAATGTTATTGCCAAACCGTTAACGTGCGCCCGTGGACCTTTGCCTATTCGCGGAAAACTCGCCCATCCTCAAAGATGAAATTTAGCGTCTCATATTGTTAGATCCGTTACCAGCTCAAATGAAATTGGAAAACTCCCTATAAGGGCCGTGCTGTAACTTTTTGGAGACCTGGAGGCGAGAAAAATGCGTGGGAGAAAGGTTGAAGTGCTGGAGGTCCCAGTGCTTGCTTCTCATATTGAGACGATGCGTCAAATTGCCGAGCGCCGTATGATTAGTGTCGACCGCCTTGCATCTGAAATGATTGCCAAGGAAATCCAGATGCAGCGAAAACTATTCGATGCATTCGATAAAAAAGGCGCGCAGGCTGAAACAAAATCGAATGCGAAGGCAGGGTCACCAAAACCCGCAGTCAAAACCTACAAACCAAAAGATACGTTTTTGAAGCGTATCGGTGAACAAGTCAAGAAACGGCGTCTGGAAATGAATATGAGCCAGTATGAATTGAGCCAGGCATCCGGCTTTAGCCGCACTTTCATCGTAGATATAGAAAGTGGCAATCGTAATTTGGGCTTAGACAATCTGTACCATCTCGCGTCAGTGCTCGATATGGACGGGTCGCAGCTTGTACTTCTCGCGGAACAAAACGGCAGTTTTAATCCAGACACATCGAAAGATAACAGGATCGAATGAACATCTAGCGCTACCCGGGCTTACGCATTTTCGTTTCTGCCGCGTCGGCTACTGGATTTGTCTCGGTCACAGTCCTTCTATCGGCTGGGTGCCTTTGCTCATTAACTGCAAATGTAGACCAGGCAGCATTAAAAGTCGATTAAAACCAATTACTCAAAGGTTAGTTTCAATCACGAACCACTTCGTACCGCAACTCCGCGTAAAAGTCACCGTAATGTTTCACCTCCAGCAATTTCAATGGCGGATTTGAAATTCTGCGGGGGAGAAGCGGCGCTCCGCTGCCGAGCGTCACAGGAGTAATGGTGATGATCAGTTCGTCTAAAAGGCCTTGATCGAAAAACTGTCCCGCCAGGTCACCGCCGCCTACTACCCAAATATTCTTGCCTTGTGCTGCGTTCACCATGTCTTGATAGACTGCTTTCACATCTCCTTTTACAAAACGAATGTCTGCATTCGGAACGACAAATAAATTTCTCGTAGAAAAAACCCAAGCAGGTTGCTCGTATGGCCATGGTTTTGGCTGGTCCTTGTTCTTATTGATTTCGTGTTCCAATAACCACTCATAGGTTGTTGAACCCATCACAATGACGCCAATATCTTTGATAAATTTCGGATAGCTCTCGGCAGGCTCGCCAAACTGAAGCAGCCAATCGAGAGAGTTCTCTGAATCAGCAACGAAACCGTCAAGACTGCTAGCCGTGTAATATTGAGTTTTCATTCAAACGATCCAGGAAAGTTAGCGAGTACGAGAACAAGAATAGCACTTGAATACATCGAGCGCAGCCCTGGAAATCCAAAGGACGAGGGTAGGAAATAAATGTTCCTGCTTTTCCAGTTGGACAAAAACGCGCAATTGATGAACCGCACAAGAGTACGTCACTGACGGCATTCTGCAAGTTTTCTCATTACCCAAAAGTGCGTCCATTGGTACACTTTCGGCAAGCGTTTCGATTGTCCCAAACGCTAACTGCTGGGGTTTTTCATTATGGGCTTTTCTAGATCATTGGCGTCCCTGTTTATTGTAATAACAGTGTGCACATCGTCAAGCTACGCGACTTCACCATCGCAGCAAGCCACACTAGCGGTGATTGGTTCTCCGCATGCTCAGCCGAACAATGCAAACAATCCAAACAATTCAACACCAGACAGCGGTGAATTGAATGTGGTTGATGCCACAGGTCGAGAGCTAGGCAAATGCCCGTTGAAGCACACTTCAATTAATGCAAATGTCGCTGGTTATGTGAGCCGTGTCACCGTTGAGCAAACCTTCACCAATCCGTATCCAAATACTATTGAAGCGATTTACACATTTCCCTTGTCGGACAGCGGCGCCGTCAACGAAATGGTTATGAAGATTGGATCTCGCACGGTTCGTGGCGTTATTCAGCCAAAGGCCGAAGCCAGGCAAATGTATGAAACTGCAAGAAGGGAAGGCAGAATTGCATCTCTGCTAGATCAAGAAAGAACCAATATTTTTACTCAATCGGTGGCAAACATTCCACCTAATGAAACAGTAAAGATCGAAATCAAATACGTAGAATACCTGCCGTATGAAAGTGGGCACTATCAGTTTGTCTTTCCAATGGTGGTCGGTCCTCGCTTCATTCCTGGAAACTCAATAGGCAAAACAGGCACAGGATTTTCCGACAATACAGACAGAGTTCCTGATGCTTCGAAGATAACTCCACCGGTAGTGGCAGAGAATACTCGAGCAGGTCATGACATTTCGCTCCATCTCTCACTAGATGCAGGTATGCCGATTCAATCCATCGAATCGAAATTGCACAAGGTCAACATAAAGAAGGGCACAAACAATACTGCCGATGTGGAGATTTTATCGAGCGATTCTATCCCCAACAAAGACTTTGTCCTCGATTGGAAAGTTTCAACAGACTCGATTCGTCCGGGATTTATTGCGCACAAGGCTGGCAATATGGGCTTTTTTAGCGTGATGCTACTGCCTCCTGCAAAAGTTACTCCAGATCAAATCTGTCCGCGCGAATTGAATTTCATTGTCGATAGATCTGGTTCGCAAAGCGGAATGCCGTTGCAAAAGGCCAGAGAGACCATGCTCTATATTCTGGACAGACTCAATCCAAACGACACCTTTCAAGTGCTCAGTTTCAGCAATGGAACCGAGCGGCTCTTTAAAGAACCGATGAAAGTCACCTCGCAAAATATTTCCGACGCGAAAAAATACGTCGCATCATTGGAGGCAAATGGTGGAACACAAATGCGCGAGGCGGTTGAAACAGCAACGGCGTCTCCGGCGCCGGAAAATCGTCTCCGTATTTTTGTGCTAATGACTGATGGCTACATTGGAAACGATCAGGAAATAATCGGGATGGTAAAAAAGACCCGCGGCGTTTCGCGTTGGTTCACTTTCGGTACAGGAAACTCCGTCAACAGAATGTTAATTGACGGTGTCGCGAAAGCGGGCGGTGGGGAGCCAGACTATGTCTATCTCAATAGTCCAGGCGAGGAAGTTGCGAAGAAATTCTTCGACAAGATTTCGAGCCCTGTGCTGACAGATGTCAAAGTCAAATTTAACGGTGTAGATGTTGCCGATGTTCAACCTGCTCACATTGATGATCTCTGGGCCCAAAAGCCGGTCTACATTACTGGGAAGTATTTGACACCGGGCACTGGCTCCGTAACTATTGAAGGATTTAGCGCCGGAAAACCATACACTTCGACGCTGCCTATACAGCTGTCTGACAAAGAATCAGTCAACACAGTGCTGCCATCGGTATGGGCTAGAACTCGCGTTGAGACCCTCATGCTAATGATCTACGCTAATGGTCTCAATCAACTTGTTACGGAAGCGAAAAACATTGTCGAAAGATTCGGCATGTTCTATCACCTTCTCACGGCATACACATCATTTATCGCGATCGACGATTCTCAAGAACGGCAGAATCCAACAAATCAAACAGTGACTGTCGGAGTAGAAACTCCCGATGGTGTTTCATTGAAAAAAATATTCGGTACTCCAGCGAATGCAAAAGCGATTAGAGGAAATTTGAAACTTCCAGCTGAAATCGGGCGGGTTGAAAGTGCACGCGATATGAACATGTTCCAGGTCGAACCGACAGTTATCGATCAAAGACACTACATGGCTACACAGGCTGTCCGCCGAAGTTCCCCCAAATATGGTGTCGGCATATCCCAGTTTGTGCCTGTTAATCAGTCATCTGCGACGGGAGGACAACTTGCACAACTAAGCAGCGTTGATAAATATACATTTTTCAACAGCGTTCCAGCAGAGAGCTCTCTGTCAAATTTTGCTGTTGGCGGCAGGTCAGTAGGAACTGGAACCGGTGCTGCCTTGGGCACAGGAATCTTCGGTCTATCAGCTTCTGGAACCAACAAAGTGAAAGGTAGAGGAGCGTGGTCCGGAACTGCAATCGGTGCAGGAGCTGGTATTCCATCATCACGTGCGGGAAAGGGAGGCATCTATGGCGCGATTAGGCCAGAAAACGAACAAGTAAAAAATGCAAAAATTTCCTTTGAGCTTTCGGAACGCCTTTCAGAAACAGATGAGCATGCTCGACTGATTTTAAAAGTCACGGTAGACAGCGTGGAGCCAACGCTGCTTGGCCGCATAAAAACAATCCCCGATGTACGCATTCTCGAGCCTCATCCGGGCAGGAACGAATTAGTTGTGTGTGCAACCGCACTAACTGTGCAGAAAATCGCAGACTTGAAAGGGGTCGTGCTGGTTTCATCGGCGGACAACTAAGCGATTCCGAATATCCTGCATGGCAAGACTGTTGCCCGGTTCTGAGGTATTAGGGGAGAAGGCTAGCCATATCCACTATCATGCTACATTTATGAAGGATATGGCTGTCCTCCCATTTCACCCCAGCGCTGGATTCCGTTTGAAAATCAAACTCCTAACCAAAGGTCTTGTGCTTGTTGCCATTCCTATGTCTTCCACTCTCTTTGCTGCGACTTTCCTGTCCATCGCCTTACTTATTGCTGCTTCGCCCGCAAACTCAGCCGAGGACAATATGGGCAAGGCAAAATCATTTGCTGCGACGGCAGAACGATTTGGAAAAGAACAGTCATATGAAGAAGCGGCCGCGATGATGCAAAAGGCCCTCCAACTTGATCCGAAGAATGCCTACTTTCACTCTCGCCTTAGTGACTTTCTCTTCGCAGCACAGGATGACGATATGGCGGCTCTTAAAGAGATAGATCTGGCAATCTCAATACAGAAGGCGCCACGAGCAGATTTTCTTTCTACAAAATCTATTATCCTCGAACGTCTTAAGCGATATCAGGAGGCGATAGTTTGCTCCAACAAAGTAATAGCACTCAAAAGTGTCGGTGTGACTGCTAAGTCTAGTTATCACGCTAGGAAAATGCTTGCTTATTACTACAATCAACGAGCTAGCATCAGAAAGAACATGAATGATTTACAGGGTGCAGTAAGCGATCTAACTCTGGCAATCCAATTGGATCCGGAGGCAAATGATCTATATGTCCATCGAGCACAAGTTAATGCGATGCAAAAGCATTGGGCTCAGGTGATTCCCGATGCGGAGCGCATAAGCAAGTTAAGTTTCAGAGGTGCGCCGGTTCTCAGAAAAAGAGAAGCTTATCTACTGCTTGCTCGCGCACATACCGGATTGAAAAACGTCGAGAAAGCGAAAAGCACTTACTTGGTTGCGATGAAAGAATGCCTCGATGACCGACTGATACTCAACGAAGCACAGAAATACTTCGCGTCAATTGGTGACAAGAAAAATGCTGACTCCGTGAAAAAGCGGCTCGATTCGCTCGACCAGGATTACGTTCCTTTTAAATAGCGGCATTGGAACAGCTGGCAACGCGGATTGTCCAGCAAAATGGGCAGCCGCACTCTAACCGAGGCGTAAACATTAAAACCAGCTAGCGCGGGGCCAGGTCCGGGAACTTTTGCGAGCCGGTTTGGTCCTTTGTACGCAGTTGAGTACGTGTATTAAATGATCGAAGATTCGGCGAGTTGATTTAGCGTCGAATTTTTTATTGGAAACCCGCCTGGTTCTAGGGAACTGGGGATTTCAGCCTGGAGTTAAATATAGCTCCTAACGCTGGATAGGCGCCTCTATACCGAGGTGGGAACCAAACAAGGCGACCCCCGTCTGTGCAAACGAAATTCAAGGCAACACATGCTGCCGCAAGAGGGTTTGATGAAGTTCAGGTTGTTTATCTGTGATTCCAATACGTCATCGCAACTGGCAATTCGCAACGCCCAGTCGCTGGTGAGTTCGCTTGATGGAAGCGACAATAGTCTTGAAATTATTGATGTTCTCGTCAATCCAGAGGCAGCAGAGCAAGCAAGAATTCTAGCGACTCCAACATTGATTAAGGAGGAACCCACTCCTGTACGAATGCTTGTTGGTGATCTTTCCGACATGGCACGTGTGCGAGCGGTGCTTCATCTCCCGAGCAAAGTAAAAGAGGAATCAAGTCGATGAATACGCCGCTGGAAAGACTGCTCACCGGTATAGAAGGATTGGATTCAATTCTCGAAGGTGGACTGACGCGCAATCGCTCCACCTTGATTGCCGGAACATCCGGTAGTGCAAAAACTGTGCTCGCTGTGCAATTCCTTGCCGAAGGGATAATACGATTCGACGAGCCAGGCATCTTTGTCACTCTAGAAGAGTCGCCGGACGACTTGCGAAAAAACATGGCTGGCTTTGGCTGGGACATCGAAAAATGGGAGCGTCAGGGGAAATGGGCATTCGTCGACGCTTCACCGCGAGGAAGCGAACAACCGGTTATTGCCGGTGAATTCGACTTCGGCGCGCTGATCGCCAGAGTAAAGCATGCCGCCGGCAAAATAGGTGCCAAGAGAGCTTCAATAGATACACTCGCGGCTATATTCATTCAGTTTAAGGATATAGATATTGTCAGGCGAGAACTTCTATTGCTTGTTGAGTCTCTTAAAGAAATGGACATTACTTCCCTCATTACGGTCGAGAGGCTGCAGGAATACGGCTCCATAAGTCGCTTTGGAGTTGAGGAATTCGTTACCGACAATGTAATCGTGTTGCGCAATCCGATGGAAAATGAAAGGCGACGTCGCACGATCGAGGTGCTTAAGCTACGCGGAGCTAATCACAATAAAGGCGAGTTTCCATTTGTGGTAAGCACAGGACGTGGCATCGCGGCGATACCGCTCACTTCTATCGAGTTGAAACAATTATCGTCAAAGAAACGCGTCACTTCAGGCAACAAAGAATTGGATAAAATGTGTTCAGGTGGCGTATTTAGGGACAGCGTCATTCTCATCTCCGGTGCTACGGGTACCGGAAAAACACTCTTCGCTACCCAATTCTTGCATGGGGGCGTGCAGCAAGGCGAGCGCTGCCTCTTGTTTGCATTTGAAGAAAGTCGCGATCAGCTCTTTCGAAATGCGGATGAATGGGGTGTTGATTTCCGCGAAATGGAAAAATCCGGTCTGCTGAAAGTGATATGTATGTATCCGGAAGTTCGCGGATTGGAAGATCACCTTTTGGCAATGCGTGAAACAATCGAGGAATACAAACCGCACCGAATGGCAGTTGACAGTCTATCGGCGCTGGAACGAGCGGGTCATCCACGCGGTTTTCGCGAACTAATCATTGGACTTACATCCTATATAAAGACAAAAGAAATTACAGGTTTATTTACCGCGACAACGTCCACGTTGGTTGGCGGATCATCCATAACCGAAAGTCACATTTCAACAATTACGGACACCATTATTCTTCTTCGATATGTCGAACTCTTTGGACAGATAAAGAGAGGAATAACAGTCCTAAAAATGCGGGGCTCAATGCACGAGAAAGAAATTCGTGAATTGATAATAAACGAAACCGGAATGAAGATTCACGAACCATTCCGACAATTGGTCGGTGTCTTGAGCGGGCACCCGCAAGTTCTACCAGAACTATTGGATGGCAACCATGAATAGTCGCAACATAGACCACAGGGATGACACCGTATTCCATTTCAAGGATGAAAACAAACAAGAAGTGGCGGATTCCACACAAGTTCAAAAAACGAGGTTGCGTACTAGTAGCAAGTCATTGCTGCGAATTCTCAATGCCACTGCTGATGGTATTTTAATTCTCGATTCGAGCGGGTACGTAGTTTTTTGCAATAAGGCAGCACACAAGCTTTTAGGCAAGGAAGAGCATGAACTGATGGGCACGATGTTTGGTTGCCCTATTGCAGATGGACATAAAACCGAATTACAAATTACGCGCAATGGCCGTGTAAGAACAGTCGAAATGCATGTGAGTGCACTTGATTACGAAAATGCAGCAGCAGTAGCGTGTTTGCGCGACATTACGAAACACGTTGATTTGCAAAAGACACTAGCGGCGAGCAATGCGGAACTCAAGAAGCTCAACGAGGAACTTGTGCAAGCAAGAGATGAAGCAATTGCGCAACACAAGCTAAAAGGTCAATTTGTTGCAAATATAAGCCATGAAATTCGCACTCCGCTTTCAGGAATTCTGGGACTGGCCGATATCTTGCTGAACGACTGCCAGCTGGGTGAAGAGGAGTTGGAGAATGTCCGTTTAATTCAGCAGGCCTCCGCGCAATTACTGACCATTGTCAACGATATTCTTGATTTCTCGAAGCTTGACGCTGGTCATATCTCTCTTCAAGAATCAGACTTCATGCTGGATTCACTGTTGGAAGAAGTGAGAGATTCGGTAGTCGGTGCCTGCGCGCAAAAGAATTTGTCAATTTCCATCGTCCTCGACCCCAAAGTGCCAAAACAATTGAACGGTGATGGACAAAAAATTCGACAATCACTTTTGAATTTGGCTCACAACGCTGTCAAATTCACACCTACTGGGTATGTTCGAATTGGCGCAGAGTTACAATCAACAAGTTACCCCAATACAGTAAGAGTAAAGTTCCACGTTGAAGACACCGGTATTGGTATTGAAAAACTGGCGCAGGAAAAAATATTTCAACCATTCGTGCAAGCCGATGGATCAACAACCAGGTTCTATGGCGGCACGGGGCTGGGTCTCTCGATAGCAAAGCACTTCGTTGAACTCATGAAAGGCCGCTTGTCAGTTGATAGCGAACCAGGCTCAGGTGCCAAGTTCTGGTTTGAGTTGGACCTCAAGTACGCTGACGCAGACGACAGACATCAATAGCTAAACTTCTTTCCACCCGCGCGAAAGCGGACTTGTCAATCATCAAAATGCGGGCTCCAGAATTTTCGATTGAAGGTAATGGAGCTGCACTACGCACTTGTAGTCTGGGCGGCACGTATCTGCACTGCCTGCTGAAACAGGGAAAGCCTGAACTCATCGGTGTTTAAATACACTCCAGCAAACCGGGCCTCGGTATATTGATACCAGAAAGCATCAACTAGCAATGCAACCGCATCTGGTGGCATTGCAGAAATCTGATGTTTAACCTGATTCATGAAATCATCGCTCAAAGTCATATCAGCAAGTTGCCTGAACGAATCTCTAAAGTATCTCATCGACTCAGCCGCGTAATTGTCTGCGGTACCTGCCTCTCGGAAATCGAGATGAACTTCGCAACGCCGCCTGAGAAAAGGAACAACAGTAGAAGCTAGCACGACAAACACAAAAGCGGTGGACGGTTCAATGGTGTCCAGGCAATAAGACATGAATTCCAGCTTCTCGGCATCCATCAATTCCGCATCGAAGACGCATACAGTCTTCATCTTCGAGCCTTGAGCCAGCGGTTTTAAGATCTGCTCGATACAACGCTGCTTTGTGATGACTTCGCCTTTCCAATCGAGCCAATACAAGTCGGTGCCCTTACAGGCATCGGGGACAAACACTTTTGCAAGCTCCGGATGCCTACATATAATGAGGGCATTGCGACGCTTGTAATGTTCATCCGAGGCTCTGACAGCCCAAATGTCCGCCTTAACCTGCTCGGTAGCTGCTTGCAACTTAGTTGTTAGGGGAGCAGATAAGCTTTTGCGCTGAGCTGCGAATTTCTTCAGCATTCTACTAATACCGGGTCGGACCAGGGAATGATATTCCACACAGAGATGGAATTTAAGCCTGTGAGGACTCCCAATAGAATGTACCATGCCTGACGTGCGAATCCAGGTCTATCCAGCTGTGAAATCGAGCCTTATATCTTAAACGTCTATCTACGCATACCCTTATCCGCTACGTAATTTTGGAGAATTCGCAGGTTGTTGTTGGCGATGTTCTTCGACACCAAATCCAACTGAGGAGCTTCCTTCGACGATGCTTGCTCTTTGATCAATTCAGCACTGCTTTCGAATTTCTTCGAGGATTGGTCGTTGCCATTTTTTTGCTTTCCAACTTTCCAATGCGAGAGCGCCTCGACTTGAATCGAGCGATCATGCTCGAGATGCTGCTTCGAGATCAAGTGACTGCCGGTGAACTCGTTTGTTCTCGCGTATGCCTCTAATGCCTCTATAGGTATAGGTGGCTCAGGAGAGTATTCAGCCTCCGCCCAATCTTCCTCGTCGTGCTGGAAGAGCGGCGGCGCAGGTGCCGCCGACTGGTAGTTGCGGTCTACTTCTCGAAGCAACAAAAACTGTGTTGCTTTCTCATCATACGGGGTATCCATGGTTCACCAATTAATGTCTTTATGCGGAGAGTTACAGTTCCCTGTACTCACCATACTCGCTCCCTGGTCTCAATTTATTCCGCCTTCAGCTCAAGTGTTTAACCGTGCTCAGAGCCTTCTGCACGGGTGCCATGAGGTGCAGTTCGATCGCCGGCTTCTTTACCTTGATTCTTTCCAAAACCTTTCTGGTTTCCTCGCACCTTGGGCGTAGTACCGCGCCCATCGTTGGTTTGATCTGAGTCGCTCTCATCGTTGTGTAGATGAGCGTGGCCTTTGGCCCTATCTTCAAGCTCCATCTCTTTTGGGGATTTTTCCCTGCCTCTGTTTCTACCTCGAACGCCTTTGCTATACTCATATGGCTTATCTTTACTCATGAAGCCTCCAAAAGTGCTCTATTTAGGGCTCTCGACTCGATGAGAGCCTTACAGTTCCCGTTTGTAACCATACTGCGCCACTCCCTCAAATTTAGTTACGTTCGCCCTGATACCCTTATGCTGAGCCGTTCTCGGATGAGGTCTCATCCGCTTTCCTGAGAACATGCAAATTAGACCGCTTCGAATTACACGTCCATTTATGCAGCATTTGACGAAAAGCGTCAGGATCGAATGGCTTGCTCAAATAATCGTCCATTCCGGCTTCAAGACAAGCGCGGTGGTAGTACTCGGAAGCATAGGCGGTCACAGCAATGATTGGGGTACGAGTTCTGGTCTTTGACTCCATTTCTCTGATGGAATATGTGCATTCAATGCCGTTCATTTGTGGCATTTTCCAATCCATAAGAATGGCATCAAAGCAAGTATCACACGCACTCAAGGCAGCCAGAGCTTCACGCCCGGTGTTTACCATTACTGCGGAATATCCGTACTTCTCAGACAGCGCCAAAATTACCTTCTGTTGAGATGGGTCATCTTCTACGACTAGCAGTAACGGTTTGTTCGATTCCATGCTGTTTAGATGTTCTCCGCCCAGAAAAGTTCCTTCCGCCAATCAGTTCAAATATAGAGCCCC
>PNLN01000016.1 GCA_013823055.1 Cyanobacteria bacterium DS2.3.42 | reverse complement strand
GGCGAAGATGCGGTCAAAAAGCTTGATGAAGTTCTCGGTTTCGAAAAGCAGAGTCAATGAGACTAACACCGGCGATCCGTCTAACGCGTCTTTCGCATCAGTGCATTCATCAATATAAACAACTCATTGAGATCGGATTGCCGGACTAGGAAAGTAAGTTCAGTAAACGTAGAAATTAATTCAACGAGATTGAGTTTTCGCACTGATATCGCTCTTAGCAGCGCGAAGTACATGTTTGGCGTGTCAATGAAGTGGTCACCAAACTGCACCGTCAGTGCGGCTAGGTTTTCCAGTAGAAGTTTTGGTTCGTCCGGCTTGAAGTTCTTCAGTACCGGTTTTACAAGTGTCATTGGGGCAATGATTGAGATTTCTCCGGCACCATATGTGATGGTAAGAAAATCTGCTTGAGCAAATTGGCTGTCTGTGTAAAGCTTTTGCGTGCGCTGTTTATTCGTCGATGATTTGTTGAAAGTGATTTCTGCAAGATTTGATTTGACTGCAAGCCCTTCCAGTTCGATCTTCGGCAAAAGCGGATCTTCTTCAGTCACTTCTGCTGAAATTCGCGAGAGCGCGACAACGATGGTTCCAACTTGCACAGGTTTGAGTGCTCGACGTTCTACTTCCTTTTGAATTCGCTTGGCGTAGGCTGATAGGTTCAAAATACGACGCGAAAGTGCCGTCAGTTCAAGTTCTGACGAGAAAAGGATGTCTCGAACTATGTCAGTGACCTTAAGCATGAATGTAATAAATATAACAAAATTGCTATAAATGTATCAAGTGGCCAGAAATTTCCCAGATTCGCTTTGGCGTTGTAGATTGCTTGAGCGGAACGAAACAGGGGGAAAGACATGGCACTTTCAATTCGCCAGGCAACATCTGCCGATGCACAGCTGCTTTTTGATTTGATTACCGAGCTTGCACGTTATGAGAGAGAAGAGCATAGCGTGAGAGTAACGGCATCGGATTTACGTCATCAGATGCAGCAAGAGAAGCCACCATTTGAATGTGCAATTGTTGAATCTGATGGAAAGCCCGCCGGCTTCGCGCTCTACTTCTACGCATATTCTACGTGGGAAGGAAAACAAACTCTCTATCTAGAAGATTTGTATGTGTCGCCACAGTTTCGTGGCACCGGTGCTGGTGCCCGGTTGATGTCGCATTTGGCTCTCGTTGCAAGCGAGAAGAACTGCGCACGCTTTGAATGGTCAGTGCTTGATTGGAACGAACTCGCCATCAGTTTTTACAACCGCATCGGCGCGAAACCTGTTGCCGGCTGGACTCGTTATCGCGTCGATCCTAAACGCATTGCCGTGGCGAGCTAATTAGGCAACGCACTGACGCCCCGAGAAAACAACGCACTGCCGCCAAGGCAAGACCACGCATTGACTCCGAACGAAACCATTAGTCCCGACCTCCACACCCACAAAAAGACGAAGCCAGCGCTTGGGCGCTGGCTTTCGTTGAACCCATGTCGATGGGTTGTAGCCTTACTTGGCAGTCTTTTCTGCTTCTTTCGGAGCTTCAGTTGTTGCCGGAGCATCAGCAGAGGCTTTCTTCTCTGCCTTTTCCTCGCCTTTGGCTTCCGCCTTGGCTTTGTCTTTGCAGCAATCTTCAGCTTCCGCTTTTTGCTTTTTGGCGCCGCAGCATCCTTCGCCAGCTACTGCCGGAAGAATGGACGTACCTACAAAAGCAACAGCCAACAGACTCAAAAGGCTTACGTTGAATTTCTTCATGGATTTCTCCTGTTACCGATTAACCGCAGCAAGAGCCCGATTTGTGTGCTTGGCCTGTGCCTTCAACCTTGAGGTTTTTCTCGGCATAGGTGTCAAATCCGCCTACGAGCTCTTTGACCTTGTAGCCTTTTTTGGCGAGCTCGAGAGCTGCCTTGGCTGAAAGGTGGCAAACAATGTCGTAGCAATAAACTACGGTTGTTTGGTCCTTAATCAGTTTATCCAAGTTCTTGTCAAGTTCTTCAAACTTGAGGTTGATTGCGCCAGGAATGTGACCTTTCGCAAACAGTTCTGGGGTGCGCAGGTCGACGATGGTGAGCTTTTCGCCATTTTCGATTGCCATGTTCAAGCCGATAGGACCGATTTCGTAAGCCAGTTTGGCTTCGTAATATGCGGCTGCATCAACGATTTTGGTAGGTGTTTCAACGGACATAGACCCTCCTAAGGCGATGTTCTCAATCGCTCAGTGAATTAAAACTGCAACTGACCATATGGTAGATTTTCCTAGTGCGTTTTCGCAAGTAGGCACCGAAATGTTGTGTAGTATGCGTTTGGATACCACTGTGCGGCCCCGACACTAAAACCAGCGTTTTCCGCTGATTGTGAGCGCAGGCGCCGTTAGAGGCTCTACTTCCAGCCTCAAATTGCTGACCGACAATGGTACCTGATCGGATGAGATTTTGATCATCGGGTGCACGGATTTCGCATCGACTACATCCACCCTTGCGATTGCTTCAAGGGTGAATGTTCGTTTCCCACTTCCTTCAATTCTTGATGGGTAGCAAGCCAGGTCCACGGGCGCGTCCAGCAATCGCAAATCATTCAGCCAAAATTTCACATCAAGCGCGCCAGGACTTTGCGCTTCTCCTGTCAGTTTGAGACGGATGTGCGAAGCTGTCAGAGCATCGGCAGGGATGGTGACTCTGCCTTCATACACTGCGCTGTTACTCGCTTTGCCCCGTTGCGAACCGGATAAATGTGGAGACGGTCGCAGATCTATATATAAAGGATTGGTTTGAGTGGCAGCCTTGGGCTGCTGGTCTTTCGGTTTTTCCTCACCATCTACAAGCAAAAACAGATGGTACTGCCCGTGCTGAATACCGAATGCGTTCGAAAGATCTTGATTGATTTTGTTTTCGCTTCTTCGGGTGCTTAAGCCCTGAGTCACAGTCTTCGGTGTTTTTTCCCGGAGTCGTGGATCTACGGAAAGTGGATTTCTGAATAACTTGGTAGGCGAAAAAATATACCAGGATGGAGCGCTCACAAAGCAGGAATTCCCATCCTTCTGTGTGTCACCGCAGGTGGTGCCACCAGTCAGGCTGACGACACCTGGTTGAGCCTTTGATTCGCTCAGTGAAATCACGTTACTGCCCGGTTTTAGCAGCTTTGGTGGAATGATGAACACGCGCCACTGTTCCAATCCGCTGGTGTCAGTTTTTAGTATCCAGCTGAATGTGCGGTAGTCGTTGCCCAATGCTGGATTGCCGGTAAGGTGCAAAAGCGAAATCGGTGACGAATTTATTTCTTGCCCATTCACTTTGAGACGAGCTGCCCTCCAATCGCCTCTAAGGCTTGCGAGGACCATTGCATTGTCCGGCTTAGAGAAAGATTGCGGCAAATTTATAGTACGGCAAAACTGTTCATTGGGTGACAGTTTTGCTTCCCAATCATAAGGACTTTCCTTGCTTAATAGAGAAGCCGCCAGCACGAGTGTGAGTGATAAATAGGAAGACGTGAGTGCCAAAACCTTTGCTGACGCGTTGGTTCTGTCAGTGCCAAGCAGAGTGCGCACAGCCATCAAGCAGCCTATGAACAGCAGCAATGCGCCAAGGGTTAAGCTAGACGCAAAAATTGCTTCGTAGCTAGTGGCAAACATTGAGCGCCAAACATCTTCCTTCAATGTAAACGCGAGCATTATGAAACTCGCTGCTATGCACAATTTGATTGCGGCGGCTTTGTTTATGCTTTTCCCATACTGCCCGGCAAAACACCAGATGGCAAAAATGATCAAGCATGGTGTCGCCGTGAAGCCATAGCGGCTGTCGGCCACAAATGGCAAGTACGCGAGATGACCACCTATCATCGAAAGACTTGCAACTCCGATCAATATAGTTGAAAGCATTTCTGGTTCGGCGGCAGCGAGATTGATTGCAGAAGCAGTAGGAGGAGTATCAGCAGTACCCGTTTCTACACTCTTATTTGCTCGATATGTCAAAGGCAAGGAAACAAAGGCAAGCAATCCAAAGAATCCGAAGACCATAAGAATTTGATGCACAATGATTTGCAGGAAAGTTGGAAGACCAAGAAAATCTACTCGGCAATCGTTCCACGGAAACTGAAATAGCCGCAAAGGTTTCCTTGCCATTCGTCCATAAAAGTCGCCTGGATTGATGCTGTAGAACGCATAAGCGACCGCGCCTGGTCCATCCGTTTCAGAAAACATCTTTACCAGTGGTGTTTCTGGAAGAGCACTGAAGCCGTCGGTTTCCGGACTTAGCCCGGCGGCCATATTGAATGTAGGTAAACGGCGACTGGTCAAACTAAATTCGCCGGTGGCGATTTTAGTGAACAGAAGCCAGGGCGCGAATACCAGGCAAAATCCAAAGGTGGCTGTGATTGTAGCGAGGAGGAGAGAGCGTTTTTCCACCTTAGACAGCAGAAGAACCAAAACAACAGCGGCGATTGTGAGCAGTGTGCCTGGTGCTAATGCGGCTTTCACCAGGATGAGAAACGCAGCCGTGCTTCCGAAAATGAAAGCGGCAAATGGCGAAAGGCCGAGTTGCAGATTTCTACGGATCTGAGGAATGTAGCTTGCCGACAGAAGGCTCGCAGAAATGAACAGTGTGGTTATGGTTTCTGTGAGAAACCTGGATGCTCCAATAATGGCAGGAGGCCAGATGGCAAAAACAATCCCCGCGAACAGACCAATCAGACGACCACCTGTGAAACGCCAGCCTGCTAGTGCGAGAAGTGCAGCTGCACTGGCGTGAATGAATGCTTGCAAAACGATCGGCGCACGCATGTCTACTAGCGTCGGCTCTTTGCCGATTATAGTGAAATAGATGGCTCCCAGTCCCGGCAAAACAGGGCCGTTGAGCATTAGTGTCTCTCCGACTGACTTGACGGCAGTTTCAAACGCCATGCCGTGAGCGAAATTTTGCATGGCAGTCATGACGTATTTGACTGCCATCACATACGCGCCAGAGTCGAAGAGCATCGCCAATTCTATAATTGGCTTGCGCAAATTCTGAGCAAGAGCGACAATCAAGGCCAGAACAAAACATCCAGCAGCAAACAACAAAGCGAAGCGCAAAGAGCGCGCGGATGTCTGCGGTTTGTTAGTCTCGACTGCTCGAGATGTTTCCTCAATGGTTGGCAAACTGTCAGTCATCTTGATCGACTAGTGAGTCCTGGACAATGCTGCGCCGAATGAACGGTTAAGCGCGAGTTCGTTGCTGAGCAGCTTGAAGAATGCAACTCCACCCAATCCATTGAGATGAACAGTGTCGGCAAAGTGTTTTTGCTCGAAGATATCTGGTCTATTCAAGTCTAGGAAACTGGCTCCATTAGCCGCTGCCATGCTGGTTAGCTTGTTTTTGTATTGATCGTAAAAACCTTTTGGCATCAGGCTGACATTACCAGCCGTCAATGGCATGTTTACTACGACAAGTTGGATGCCCCTTTCCCTGGTCAGTTTCATCAAGTTTTCCAGGTAGGACAATTGGCTCGCATAGACTTTGTTTTTGATGGAAGCGTATCGCTGGCGATACTCTTCTGTGTTATCTCGAAAAGGTTCGTACTCTGCTCCATAAGGGCCTATGCGCAATTCATTGGCGCCACTATCGTCTGGAGATATCTCTCGATATGCCATTTGCCGAAGCTTAAACGGAGCCGTTATCTCGTTTGCCGTAATTGCGTTTTGTCCATAGGGCGCCAGCGAGTATGCAATTTTGTGCTGCCATCCAACAAGATTGGGTCGGCGCGAGAGCGTATAAAATGTTTTCTCTAAGCCAAATTGGAGAAGCTCATTGAAGGATGTTCTTGCCGAAAGCGCAACATCAGAGAGGTCGGCGATTCGGCTCAGGTACTTGAAAGTCTCTGTGCTTGCCGGGCTCGGCAGGGTGTTGTCGATGAGATCGCGAGGGGCAATTCCATATACAATCACTTTGGGTTGCTTGGCACCAGCCAGGAGCGAGCGAGTAATCAAATAAGAATCAGACGCCATTTGCCCGGCAATGGCAAAGCTAAAGGAAGTAGGCTTGTGTCCAATCTTGTCTGCCAGAAAGTCCTCCAGGCAAGCTGAATGGAAATGGCTTACTTCATTTTGAATAGCATTCAACTTAGTGGCATCGCCAGCGTGATGCGCCGTCATCATCAAACTCGAGCCAAGCAGCGCAATATCCGGCGCCACCTTTTCATTGGCATAGCCATTCACTGTCCACCAGATCAAACTGCGGTTTGGCGATTCAAGCGGGTTTGTCAGATGAAAACAATTGTCTGCAACGCGAAAGCTGACATCAATAGCAAGCAGCATGAGAAATCCCAGCAGCACATAACTGGATAGAAATGCATTGGCTCTGGAGACTTTTGGCATGGGCTAGAACTGGAAGTAGATGAATTTTGGTGATTTGTCCGGTGAGAAAACCAGAATCATCAACATCAGAGCACAGCACCATGCCGCTT
Organism: Cyanobacteria bacterium DS2.3.42; assembly: GCA_013823055.1. Lineage (GTDB taxonomy): Bacteria > Cyanobacteriota > Vampirovibrionia > Obscuribacterales > Obscuribacteraceae > QKMZ01. Next base: position 16,908 of record PNLN01000016.1, on the reverse strand, counting down.
TTACCAGTCTCGGTGAGCGTTCCACCCAATTGGTCTTGTCCACATAACCCATGATGATGTACGAAACGGCCAGCACGGGGAGGAGCAAGAAAATTGCCGGATAGATAAGCGGGTAGTTGATGGAAGGCAGAGTCATCAAATTTGCATAGGCGGGCATTCCACCAAATACGGTGTCCATGAAAAAGAGTTTTTTGACGATGTCGCCGGCAATGTTCAAGGTGTCGGCGCGGAAAAGAACCCAGCCGATACACACTACATGGAAGGTAAACAGAGTCGAGAGCACTGTTCCTACTTTTGAATCGATTGCTGCGGACAGCCAACCATGTCCGTGCGCAGCTAAGTAGGTCCGGCTATCTTTGAACATCTTGTGCAGCGCCAGCATTGCGCCGTGGAACACACCCCAGACCAGAAAGTGCGTGGCAGCGCCGTGCCAGAGACCACCGAGGCCCATCGTGATCATCAAATTGCGATAGACGTTCCATTTGGAGCCGCGCGAGCCGCCCAATGGAATGAAGAGATAGTCGCGCAACCAGGTGGACAACGAAATATGCCAGCGGTGCCAGAACTCGGAAATGTTCTTGGCCAGGTACGGCAAGTTGAAGTTGATTGGCACTTTGTAGCCGAAGAGCATTGCTGAGCCGCGGGCGATGTCTGTGTATCCGGAGAAATCAAAGTAAATTTGGAAAGCAAAAGCGTAAGTGAAAAGCCAGAGATCAAGGCTGTGAAACAGCTCAGGGTGCTGAAAACCGCCCTGGACGAAGAAAGCCAGGTTGTCGGCCAGCAAAACTTTCTTGAACAATCCGAGAAGAATCAGCGAGAAGCCTGAATCAAAATCCTTTATAGAGAATTTTGCCGGGTTGAGAAACTGCGGGATGAAGTCCTGAAAACGCTTAATCGGACCGGCGATTTGAGTAGGGAAGAAGCTGGCGAAGAGAGCGAATGCCATAAACGACTTGATCGGCTGGCTGCCTCTGTAAACATCGACTACATAGTGAATGAACTCGAATACGAAAAAGGAAATGCCCAGCGGCAGGATAATGTCGAACGCCATCGCCGGCGGTGCCAGGCCCACCGGTTTGAGAAGGCTTGTGAGAGAGTCGTTTAGGAAATACGCGTATTTGAAAAAACAAAGCGTGGCCAGGTTTGTCGCCACTGCGGCAAATAGCCAGGGCTTCTTGTTTTTCTCTGAGCGAGAAATGTAAAAGCCGAAGAGGTAGTTGACCACGGTCAGCCCGAGAATGAGCAGAATGAAGACCGGGCGCCAACTCATGTAGAAGATATAGCTGGCCAGCAAAAGTATGGGGACGCGCAGTTTGATTGGGCTCGCCCAGTAGAGTGCGACTACAATCGGCAGGAAGATGGCGTATGTCAGTGAATTGAAGAGCATGTGAATCCTGGCAAAGCTTGAATTTTGGAGCCCCAAAAACTTGTCAATAATACTTGGGACGCGCGCTCTGGTCCTTAATCACAACCAAGCAAAAGACCCAGCCTTCCAGGCCGGGTCTTCAAAAATATGTTCTTTACACGGATTTCTAACGGATTACACGGGATCTAACGGTTGGGTTTGATGCTGGAGAACTAGATTGCCAGTGGGCACTCTGTCAGTTCTTTCCATTTTTTGCTCAGCAAGTCAGTAAGACTTTCAAGCGTGTGAGTGATTCCGGAATCGGGTTCCTCGTTGCCATTGATGCGGATTCTGGGTGCAACCTGCGTTCCGCCTTCAACCAGTTCCACCGGGATGGGGAGGCGCTCTTCAGCGATCACTTTCTCTAAAGTGTCGCGAATGCTGGAATAGTTGCTGCAACCGGGTCTGTAAATGAGCTCTACCCGCATATGATGAAACCTCCTCTCTGAAAAACAGTGACAAAGGGGATTCCGTGGGCTTCTCGGAGAAGCTCACAAAAATAAAGGAAACCTTAACGCCTTACTTGAAGAAGTATAAGCGGTAATTATCAGTTGCCAATATTAATCTAAGGCTGAAACGGTTAATCTGCTCTCAGAAATCCTGAAAAGCAAAGCAGGAAGCTTTTAACAAAAGCTTCCCGGGGGAAGAAGGGGCGCAGGATTGTTTTCTCTCTGCGTCTTATATTCCCGGCGCTTGAGAACCCCAAACCTCTATAACCGATAAATCTTCAGCGCCGAAAATGCTCTAAGCCGAAAGTAATCCTTGTGCTCCAAAGGAAATCCGGCTCCCAGAAAGCTCCGGCTCCCAGAAAGCTCCGGCTCCCCAAAAAATTCCAAGTCACGCTTTCGTTATGCGCTCCGATTATTGTGAATGCCACACGGGAGTTCAAGGTCGAAATGAATGAGTGGGACAAAGCGCCCGTTTCACCAAAATTCCACAAAATTGGACCACTCTAGGTTTACCTTATTCACTCAGAACTCACGTCTTTCGTTCTAAAAATGAGATGGCCAATTGGCCATATTTACTAGGAAGCCTATAACCACATAGTCTTTCCGCTCTCGGGCGGTAGTGCGTGTCCGCATTTAATGGCGGACCTGCGACCTGTTGTGGACCTTTGACCTTTTGCGGCCCTTTGACTTATTGAGGCTCGAGATGAATTTAGTAGTTGGACAGAATTTCACAACCAGCGCCTTGAGTGGCAGTGCGAAGCTTTCTGATAGCTACGCTCCGCCGCTTAAATCGGCAGAATTGGCAACGGGTGAAGGTCTCAAAGCGACCAACCAGTTCGCCCAGTTGCTGCGAGGACTAGAGGTACGCTCCGAACCGATCGATTTCAGCTGCTCGGGATACTTTGAGGTGCAGCTGACAAAAAAGGCTGATTCCTTAGTTGCGAAATTGGAAGCGGCGCTTCAAGGTATTGTGACTCGCGTTGAGGTCGACAATTTGTGCATGCTCAAGCTTTGCGTCAACGCGCTAGTTGTGGAAGGAGCGCAGGGCACGGCTCTGAAATACGCATGCATTGCCAAAGAATGGTGCCGACTTGCAGACTTTACTGACAGCGTCGCAACAGGCACTGCGCTTACAGCCACTGCGGAAATGTTTTTCCGCCTGCGCAGCTACGAAGAGGCCGCGAGATTATTCAAGTCGTCCACTGCCGCTTTCGCTGGAATACTCGATTACGAGCATCCACTTACTTGCTACAGCAGAAAACGTCACAAGATGACCCTGACTAAGCTTGCTTTTTCTGACCGCAGCAAGGTCGCTGCGGCGTATGGTGCCGGCTATTTGAAAGCAACTGAAAGGCAGAATTTGTGCCCTCTCGTGTGGGAGGGGCCGCAGACCTTATAGAGGGCGATGCGTGGCATCGCCCCTACAAAAGCCGGCACCAAAAGCGGCGTAGCTGCTATGGTGTCATGCGGTTGATGTCGCGTGGAAAGAGTGCCGCTAGCTTCACCGACGGCAAGCCGAGAAGTTGTTTGGCTATGCGCTCCAAGCCGATTGCAAAACCACCGTGTGGTGGCATGCCGTATTGGAAGCATTGCAAATAGTCTTTGAATGCTTCCGGATCAAGACCACGTCCCTTGATGGCTTGGACCAGCTCTTCATGCCTGTGGAGCCGCTGTCCGCCGGTGGTGATTTCCAAGCCGCGGAAGAGCAAGTCAAAACTGCGGCTGGACATCTCACCTTCTTTCGGCAGCGGCATAGCGTAAAAAGGCCTGACGCTGAGCGGATATCCGGTGATGAATACCAGATCGGAGTTTTCCTTCTTGAAGAAGTGTTCGCAAATTATCTTCTCTCCTTCCGGGTCGAGGTCGGTTTTTTCCTGATTACCTTTTTTCTGATAGGTATTGATGATCTCAACTGCCTCAGCAAGCGTAATCGCTGGAATAGTGCCGACTTCAGGCACGGTTGCTCCAAACAGGCTGAGCTCTTCAGCACAGTTTTGAGAGACCTTTTCGAACATGTGTTTGATCAGTTTATTGAGCAAGCCCATCAAATCGTGCTCGTCTTCAATAAATCCCATTTCCACGTCCATGCTGATGTATTCGTTGAGATGGCGCGTGGTGTCATGCTCTTCGGCACGATACACGGGCGCAATTTCAAAGACCCTCTCAAGCGCGCCTACCATAATCTGTTTGTAGAACTGCGGGCTTTGCGCAAGAAAAGCCTCGCGCCCAAAATAGTTGAGCTTGAAAAGCTGTGCTCCGCCCTCGGTTCCGGTGGCGACAATCTTGGGTGAATGGATTTCGGTAAACTGCCTGTCTCTAAGATACTCGCGAAATGCCTCACAGAAAACCGCCTCGATTTTGAAGATCGAGCGCACTTTAGGGCTGCGCAAGGTCAATGGACGGTAGTCGAGCATGGTCGAAAGTGCCAGTCCATCAACTTTGCTTTGCTTGCCGATTTCGACAGGAAGCGATTGCGCCGGTGTCGACAGCAGAGTCAGCTCCTTCAATTGAATCTCAAAACCCTGACCTTGAGGGCGTGCGACGACGACCCCTTCCGCTTTGACGGGGGTTTCTGGTCCAGCTTCTCTGACCACAGCCAGCACGTCCGGTGCGTCTGCCACCAGTTGCACAGAACCTGCCATGTCTCTGATTACGACAAAGGCCAAGTTGCCCATGTCGCGCAGAGACTGAATGTGTCCGTGAATGCGCACGGTAGAACCCGTGTGCTGTGACAGCTGGCTCGAACTAATCTCTTCTGTGGTCATTTTCCTAACTCCTGTTGGTTTTTTTGCTAAAAGAAAAACCGCAAGAACCTTGATTCTTGCGGTCGTAAAGCTTGTTTGGCTGATCCTTTGTTAGGTGCGCCGCCTTACTAACCGCAAGAAGCGATTATTATCATTGTCATTATTATTGTTGGCGACAAAGGCGGACGATGCTGGCTGTACCGGCCCTGTGAAAGGCTGGTTGGAATGAGTTTTCGCGCTGGCGAGGTGAGCCTGCATCTAATTACCTATATGGATAGCGGCAAGGGCACATTCGCTTGCGCCCTCCCATTGCTGAATGCTACCGCCGCCTTCATCAGGCGTCAATAGTTTGTGAAAGCGGAAAGCTGAACAGTACTTAGTCTGTTTCGGTCTTTTGTGTGCTTGTTTTGCTTTCGCCTTCGGTTGCCAGCTTGCTTTGATCTTCAAGCGAACGCTTCAAATCGAGTGCGATCCAATCGAAGATTCTGTGTGTGCCTTCCGATGGGTTCAACTGGTCTTTCAAGTTGTGGGTGCCGGTCAGTGGTTTGTATCCATCGATGAAAGTGAGGTGGTCGATATTGCGGAAGACTCTGGCCGTGCGGACATCAGTGAGTGATTTGATGTTGGCGATGTCCGATTCTTTTGACAGAGGCACCGAGCCGATAACCGAATTGGGCAAGCAAAGGGCGCTCTGCAATGGCGTGATGCCGTCATTAAGTCCGTAGACGTATTTGGTTTTTGCCTTTTCAGTCGCTGTGGGGCTGCAGACAACGGTGGTTATCTCGCGATTGAGCATCCTCAAAACCGGATGCTCAGCCGCAAAGTGGGATGGCACCTTCAGTGTAATGAAGGTGTAGGGCGCCATAATATTTGATTCGATGAAGCGTTGAGCCTTCGGCATCAAATATGGATTGAGCAGATACCCGCCGTAAGCGATGATCTTCTTTTTGTTGATCGGGCGAGCGTTGAGTGCCAGGAGATTGCGATTCTCGGAATCTGCGACTGTGAGAGTGCCTTTCGGACCGAAGGGCAATCTCGAGCGATATTTTCCAATTTCCGGCACGCTCGTATCGGCATTATCCCAACGCAGGTCGGTCATCAGCACCGAATTACGCTTGAAGTAAATGCTGTAGGCGATGCTGTGGTCGATACGGGTCCATGGGAAGCAGATGTTCTTGTAGACACCGTATTGCAGCCAGCTGGTCGAGAATAAAGGCGAGCCGTGGAACGGCACTCCGAAAGCCATGAAGAGTTTGATTTTCTCTTCCGTGTCTTTATCACTGAAAGCTTCGTAGGCGACGTTGCCGCCCATGCTCAGCGCCATCATGGTGATGGGCTTATTGTTGGAAAGCGCATAAAGCTTGGCAATTACGTTGCGCAGCTCGGGAACAGTCTTCTCCAGCTTGTCGGAGGTGGAGTAGCGGGCGAAGTAAATCTTGAACTGCTTGTCGAGTTCTTGGTCTTCCTTTATGTGTTTGATGACCTTGGTCCAGCGAAAACTTTTGTGGAACTCGCCGTGTAGCCCGTGTACCATGAGAAGAGGTTGACGGTCGCCGAGGGGAACTGTGTCGTACTCATATAGAGCAGCAACTGCCGGCTTCACCTTCAACTGTTTGACAGGAGGTATAGGAGAAACACTAGGTTGGACTGCCGGTTGTACAGCTTCAAATTTCTCCGCCGAGCTGGTCAACACCCTATTGGCAGTCTCAGAGCCGAAAGCCGTGGATGAGAACATCAACGTACTTAGCAGGCTGGATGCCAAGATGGTTGGAAATCGTGCACTTTGGTACATAGCTTTTGTTACCGGTTTTGGAAGCCCCTTACTAGTGGCTCAAAAAGCCACAAATTAGAACCACATTAACAAATTATCGACAGAAAGAGAACCCGTTGGAAAGCGAGAACCCTATGCCGAAGTCAAAATTCCGCGTCAGCTTTTTTTACTCCGATACCGGAGGCGGGCACAGGAGTGCTGTCAACGCCATCGATACTGCTGTGAAGGAACTGATTGCTCGCGACTCTCGCGGATACGATTTTGAGCTGAGCGCCGACACAATTGTTGAAAAGAGCCATCCGATAAACAAAAAGTTTGTGGATCTTTACAACTACCTGCTGGGCAACAAGCAGGAATGGATGAAGTACTACTTCTGGTTCATTCAGACATTCAAGCCCAACGACTCGGAACTGGGTTACATCATAGTCAAGCGCTACCTGTCCAAGGTCTTCGCCGAGTCGCAGCCTGACGTGATTGTTTCTGTTCATCCGATGACGAATCAATACGTGGCCAGAGTGCTAAAAGACCTGGGACTATCCGACAAGATCAAGCTTCTTACTGTTGTTACCGATCCCAATGGCAATTTTTGGCGTGGCTGGGCTTGTCCGGACTCGGATTTGACCGTAGTGCCTAACTCACTGTCAAAACAGCAATTAGTTGAATGGGGCGTGCCGGCCGAGAAGATTCGTATAGTCGGGATGCCCGTAAATCCTCAGTTTTTAAAGCCCCCTGTCACTACACGCAAGGAATTCATGGAGTCGCTTGGCCTGGACGGCAAGCGCACGACTATATTCTTGAATTCAGGCTGGGCCGGTGGTGGAAACATGCTGGACATGTATCACCAGCTCGGCAAGACCAAGAAAGACATTCAAATCATCTTTTTGTGCGGGCGCAACGAAGAGCTCTACAACAAGGTTAAGAACGCTGCCGCCCACAATCCAATTCCGACTGCGGTGATGCCTTACTACGATCGTATGGCGGACATCATGTCGCATGTTGACTTGATGGTGACCAAGGCTGGTGGGCTGACCACTTTTGAGGCCATCTCGAAAAAATTGCCTTTGGTTTTTGACACCATTACTCATCCGATGCCTCAAGAACTAGGCACGGTGCAGCTGCTGGTTAAAGAAAATTTGGCGTACAAAGTCGAGAATCCGGAAGACATTCTTTCGATTGTTGAGAATTTCACGCCGATTGCTGACAGAGAAAATTTCAAATTGCCGACTCGCTACAGCCTCGACAGAACAGAAGCGGTCTACGATATTGCTAGAATGATCCTGGGTTTTTGCGATCCGTCTTTCTCGCCGGTATTCGACCCGGCATCGGGCAGTATCCGAGATGCAGTGCGTGTAGACAAAATCAAACATGCGCTTCCAGACATTTCGCAAGGACAGACAACATAAATTTGCGCATGATGGACATTTGAGTTCGCGCATGTCCAGGTAGAGATGAAACTGCACGTCCGAACATTTGAGTCCGATTTTAAGCAGACTGAGTCGCACCCAGACGTAGTCTTAATTCATGGCACCGGCTCTAACGGTGAGATGTGGCAAAAGCAACTTGAGTTTTTACACAAGCGAGGTCACCGCGCATACGCGCTTGATCTGCGCGGCCATGGATTGAGCGAAGAACCGCTTGATACAACCGATCTGGAAGTTCACATTGCAGACGTAATGGAGACTCTGCAAACGCTTGATCTTCGCTATCCGATTGTTTTCATCGGACATTCACTTGGTTCGATTCTGGCAATAAATATTGCCGAGCGGCATCCTGAAATGGTGCAGCGGGTCTTTGCCGCATCTTTGCCTGGTCGTGTACCAAAACCGATGGGAGCAGCCTTTCGATGGTTTCTCAAAGATGCATTTCCAAAACTTCAGTCGCTCGAGCTCGGACACCGGCTTCCCTGGCGCGAGCGTACTTTGTTGGAAACAAAGGTCCACACGCTGGAGCAAATCGTCGCGAATTTTGAAGACGTCAATTTTGTCGACCGTAAAATCAACGTCTCTTGCCCTGTTCACTTATCGGTTGGGCGATTCGATCCAGTGGCGCCTTGTGTTTACGTTGAACATATCCACAAAGCGCTTCCAACTTCTACGCTGAAAATCTATGAGTGGAGCGGGCACAATTTCATGGATTTACAGCACAAGAGTTTCAACAAGTGGCTGACTCAGCACCTGGACGAATAACTAAACTATTGAAAGAAAAACTGCGCGCAGTTGGGGCTTCTAAATGGGCTTTTTAGATCGGAATTGCAAATCCGATCTCGAGGCGAACAGGATCCGCACTATACGTCTTTTTGTGTGACCATCGAAAAATCGCTAGTTGAGCGGTCTTTTGGCTTCTTGCCTTTAAATGACTTCCTCTTTTTGTGAGCGATGAATTTCTTATTCGCTTGTGTGCCGGAAAATTTCTTCGCGGACGAATAATCGGATACGTTCGAATTTTCAGTGCGAATGTCGTGCACTCCGCGCGCCTGTGCTCCCGGTGCGGCGAAAAAGAGTATGGCGACTGCGGTTGCGAAGAGCAAGGGTTTTTTTGATGTGCGTTTCATAGGTATTCTCCTTATGAATGTTTGACTACACTCGTGAGGTTTCATTGCCTCACAATTGTAAAAACGTAATTTTCGGCCAAAAAGTTCAAAGGCTTGACATTAAACCTTCAAAGCTGCACTGGCGCTGCTATTTTTTTAGCTTCAATAGCAGAGCGCTAACCATATCGTACTCATTGAATGCTTTATTTCCATGTTCTTTCACCCACATGATCATGGGGCTCGCTTCTGCGCCTTTATTGTCGGCAAGCAAATCGAAAGCGACATATGTTTTTGCTTCCGTCATTTTGTCATTGTCTGTAGCTTGCTGAAAGACAGACTCAGCAATAATTTGCTCGTTCATATACTGAATAATTGGAAAAGGCCAGTTCTTGTATGGCAATGTTTGAATTGCTTGATTGAGCAGCGCCATTCGCTCTGGTAATTTCCGCAGTTGTTTGCGGCAAATTGCCGCCATTATCACCGCAAATGGTGCACATCGATCGCTCATTCCTACTTTGCCCAAAGTGCTCATACACTGCTTGTCACAGTCAATGTAGTCGGATTGCATAAAGTAAGCGAACATCCTTCCGTTCATGGCGCCAACCAGACCTGGATCAATTTCCAAAGCTTTCGAAAAATCCTTTACGGCATCGTCAGCCAACCCTAAATTCATGTAGGCATAGCCGCGAATGCTATGGGCATTGGCGTTGTCTGGATCAAGGCGAACGGCTTCATTAGCGTCATCCAGGCACTTAGCGGTATTGTCTAAGCGATCGTAGATGGATGAGCGCAGCTGATAGCCGAGACTCTCATTCGGAGCGACGGCGACAACCTTGTCGGCGACAGTCAACGCTTCTTGGAAGCGAGCTAAATTAATCAGTCTCTGTGTTTTAAATTGAAGAGCAGGCAGCATCTGAGGAAATTTCTTCAGAGTTTGATTCATGTCAGCCAGCGCCTTCTCTTCGTTGTTAAGCATAAGAAAGGCATGCGCTCGTAAATAGTGTGCCTGCGGGTGATTTGGCTGTTTCGCCAAGACAACGTCAAGCAACTTTATAGCTTCTTGTGGTTTGTTGTTTTTCAAATATGAAGTCGGTTCTTTCAAATCGGCCGGGGAGAGAACCACTGCTTGTAAGTTGGTCACTTTGTGCGTTTTTACATATGACAGGTAAAAGGCTCCAGCCACTATTGCTAGCATCACAACAAGTCCGAGAAAATCCTTTTTTCTCCAGCGTGGATCACCAGGAAAGGACGGAGACAGTAAAAATCCGCAGAGGAAGCCTGCGACAACGCCGCCGACATGGGCGGCATTGTCGATACCCGAACGCATGAATCCACTTGCCAGCACCATGATTAAGAACACCACAGCGCTCTTCATGTTCGACTTGACGAAATTTTCTTGCAATATGCTTTTGTTGGCTAGAAGAAAACCGAACCATAAACCGAAAACACCGAAAACCGCTCCTGATGCGCCTGCCGAGATTTGCTGAGGATGCATATAAATGCTTGTAAGTGAGGCGACTATCCCTGCAAAAAAATATGCCAGAGTGAATTTGAACACTCCGTAAATCTTCTCGACGTTTGGGCCCATTACGGCAAAAATCCACATGTTCATAAAACAATGAAGCAGACCAATGTGGACAAAGAGGTTGGTGACGATACGCCAGTATTCGCCGTACATTGCCCGTATGCCGATGTCTGCGCCGAAGTCGATCAAAGTTTGATTGTTTGGCCCTGTGATTGCCTGAGAGCCTGTAAAAACTGCCATTACAGCGAACATGACAATATTGGCAGCGACAATTGCGCTTGTCGCTGGAGTCATGTAGCCGGACTTAGTGTCCTGTTTTTGGACGCCGCTTTCCAAAGTTCGTCCCTGAGCGTCGCTCTAAAGATTGAGAACGTCCCTCAGCCAATCAGAGAATGAATGAGGCTTAGAATCTGGATTTAATAGGATCGCCGGTACTTTGAGCTTTGGAGCAGCTTCACTGGTCTCCAAAACGGTATCTTTCGGCTCTTCCTGTTTGGGCAATATCTTTGCCATTAAAGCTAAATTGTAGATTAGTTCTTCCGGAATAAGTATGTCCGGGCGCCTAAGTTGTGCCACTTCTTCATGCCCGCGCGCTACAGCGATCGTTCTTCGAATCACCTCTCCGTTAGACATGAAGAGAGTGGCTTCTCCGGATTCTTCGGAAAACATGAAAGCTTCGCCTTCTCTGAGCGAAGAAGTGCCATGCTCAGCCAGATATTTGAGCTTCTCGTCAATCGGGTCTACTGGTTTTGCCGGTTTTTTCTCGACGATACTTGCTTTGTCCTGACCGAAAGCTGAAAGCAAGGCAGCAACCAGGGAGATTCGCTTTGAAAGGGCGGGCGGCACCGTCAGGCTGAAAGAACCTGGTTCAACCGGCACACCGTTGGGCTCATTTGAGTTCGTATTTTTTGTATCCGCCAGCGCAATGGTGGTCTCTTCTTTTGTAAATGTGAGCGCGGCTGATTTCTTGATTGAGGTCACATCGCTTGCTTCTTCGGTTGATGTGGCTGTGGCGATTTCCTGTTTGAGCGGCTCCACTTTGGTGTGCTCATCCTTTAATGCCTCATTTTTTACCGATTCAATTTTTTCTGATTCTTCTGATTCTTTCGGCACGCTCATGTCTACCGGTTTAACATCTGTGTCGGTGGACAGCGCCAGTCGCTTCTCAAGCCAACTGCGGCGTTTTCTCTTTTCTGCCGGTTCTTTCTTTTCAGCCTTATCCGCTTTCGCGGTTTTGGTAGTTTCGACCTTTTCTTTCGGTGCTCTCCAATGTACTCGTTTGGCGCGTTTCTCTTTTTTCTTGTTTTTGCCAGTCTTTTCTCCATCCGGCGCAATGCGAGCAACACCAAGAATTGATAGCGGGTTGAACAGATGATCTTTCAGTCCGGCAAGACCTTCTTTGATGAGATCAGACACGGTGGCATCAGCCGCATTTTCCTTTTCGGGAGCATCGACCGCGGCGGTTTCTTTGGCGCTGTCTTTCTTTTCGCTCGTTTGAGCAAGCACTTGTTCGGCCGCTGGGATTTGTTTGCTCGCTACCTGTTCGCTTGGCTCTTCAATTTTTGGATGCAACGATTGCAGAATTGTCGTTGGCGAATTAGTTTCCGCATGAGGGCTTTTTGTCGAGTGCTCAGCAGTTGAATCCGAATTGGCGGGGGTAACCGTAAGCGCGATGCCCAATGAGCGTCCCAGCTCTTCGGCCGCGCTTCCTACGTTGCCTTGCTCTAGGCGGACGGTGGCAAGCAGCAGTCGAATGCGATTGATATCGTTGACATTGAACAATTTACGCTTTGGACTTTTCGACGTAGACTGTGCAATGCGAAGTGCTTGCTCAAGTGAAGAATCGGCTAGCTTCAAATAACCTTGTTGTCTGAAGATCAATGCTTGTTCGTAAAACGCATTGATCTGGCGAGGGTTTTTTTGAGTAGCTTTGAGAAACTCGATCAGGGCCCTGTTGGAGTTACCTTTTGCCTTTAGCGCCAGACCGTTACGAAAGTGATCAGGGGCTGCGATTTTTCTTTTCCCGGAGAGGGCAGATGCGCGCTTTTTTCCAGCCGGTACGAGAGTTTTCGGCTTCGCTACCGCCAAAGGTGGAATCAGAGGAGTGCCAAAGGGTTGCAACTGAGAAAGGATGATAACCGGCTGCACCTTGCCAGGCGGCTTTGCCACTGCATCAGGTGTCACGATTAAGGACGATGTGAGAGCAATGGAAACAGACATCAAAGAAACAAGAGACGTACGACTCTTGTATATCTTTTGTATAACCACCTAAAACCCTCACTGTGACTTGCTTCAAGCTAACCCAATCGGATCAATATTGCAAGCTCTGCAGGCGGCTTATCACCTGCCGATCAGTCTTCGTTCCAGATTTCTGATGCTGGTTTTCCAGGATGGTTCTTTGATGGTGCGCAGTATTTTTACAAGCACGGTTTTTGCACCGCTTCTCTTGCCGCCCAGAATGTCGGTAAGCGGGCGATCTCCAATAACCGCCACTTGCTCTGGAGTCATTTCGAGCATTTCCATGGCCTGACGAAATCCACGCCGGCTCGGTTTTTTTGCATATCCGATTACAGGCATGTCCAGCAGTGTTTTTACTTTTTCGAGGTAAACGGGATTTTTGTTATTACTCAAAATTACCATTTTAAAATGCGGTCTGGCCTTCACCAGCCATGCATTTACTTCGTCGGTCAAGCGTGCGCTTTTTGACTCGATGAGCGTGCTGTCCAGATCGAAAATCAAGCCTTTCACGCCATCATTCATCAATGCTTCGATGCTGATGTCCGTGACGTCTCCGTCAATGTTATAGGTGGGCTTGATGAAAGGCATAGGCTTAGTTGGAAAGATCAGGATTATAACAGTGTGTCCGTGAGGAATTGTTTATGTTTTCAGCCCAAGTCGCTGAGAGCCGGTAAAATTGCCAGATAGTGCACATTGATGCACCTGAAAGCTCTTTCCATGGATCGACCGTTGAAAGCGTCAAAGTCAAAGCCTGTCACCGACAAAGACACAGAAGCTGAATTGGCAAGATCAAATTCGGCTTTGCCGCTCAAGCACGTTGCCATCATTATGGACGGTAACAGGCGCTGGGCGGATCAGCGGAAGTTGCCGCGCCTTTCCGGTCACAAAGAGGGTGTCAAGTCTCTTAAGAGACTGGTACGCCACGCCGGCTCTATCGGGCTGGAGTATTTGACGGTTTATGCCTTTTCAAGCGAAAACTGGCAGCGCAGCCGCGAGGAAGTTCGGTATTTGTTTGAATTGTTCAGTAATGTCTTGCGCGACGAATTTGATGAACTCTCCGAGAACAAAGTCCGGCTACGCTTCATTGGTGACATGTCAACAATTCCGGCGCGCTTGAAAAAGTCCTTTGAGCGCTCGATGGAAGAGTCGAAGAGCAATACAGGGCTGAATTTACAGGTAGCCATCAATTATGGCTCTCGCCTGGAAATCACGTTGGCTGCAAAGCGCATAGCTGCAGAAGTCGTGGACGGCAAGCTTGCTCCATCCGACATAACCGAGGAGTTGCTCAATTCATATCTTTTCACCGGCGAAATTCCGGATCCCGAGATGATGATTCGAACAGGCGGTGAAATGCGCCTTTCTAATTATCTTTTGTGGCAGGCGGCATATTCGGAGTTGTACATTACGCCCATTTTGTGGCCTGATTTTTCACCTGAGAATTTTGATCAGGCCATAGAAGAATACGCGCAACGTAACAGGCGTTACGGCGGCGACTAATAGGCTTCAAAAAGGATTCGCTATCCTATTGAGGGTAATAGCCGCCTTGTTGAGGCGGTGGGTATCCGCCTTGCTGGGGTGGTGGGTAGCCTCCTTGCGGCGGTGGCGGGTAGCCACCTTGAGGCTGAGGATAACCGCCCTGATAACTGCCTTGAGGCGGAGGATAGCCAGCTTGAGGAGGCTGGGCGCCACCTTGAGGATAGCCACCATATCCGCCACCATACGGATTGCCGTATTGAGGAGGAGGGGGCCCGCCTGCTGCAACTTGCATTGATTCGTCCAATTGAATGGGCAGATTGGAACCGGCAGGGATAGTGATTTCCGAACCTTTTCTGACGACCGCTCCGACGGCTCCTACTCCACCACCAAGGGCGGTGCCGAAGGCGGCTCCCATGCCCGTGCTGCGACCGACCTGTCCGCGCCCGGTGGCTCCGACTATGGCTCCCAGTGCGGTTCCCAGCGCCGCTCCGCCGGCTGCTCCAACGCCTGTCGTGACCAGACCTTTACCGACTCGACCGGCCGTTGTGCCGCCGGTCAATCTCAGTTGAGTGTCGTCGATTGATGCCGAAAGTGGTACACGCCTGCCGTCCGGTGTTTCAATTTGAGTAAAGCGAATGTCTATTTTTCCGTTGGCGCCAAACTTAAATCGTTTTGCGCTCACAACGTTGGTCACCTGTCCAGTCAACTTGCTGCCGGCTGGGACCACTTCTACTCCGCCTGAATAAATCGGAGAGCCTAGGGTTGCTTCAACCGATTCGCCTGGTTGAGTGGAGCCGGAATTAAGAGTGTTTTTCAAACTGGCTTGCAGCTTTGTACCGGCGGCAACAACTGCCACACGCCCGGAAAGATAAGGATTGGGCGGCGGATATGCGCCTTGCTGAGGAAATTGAGGCTGCATGGGTGGATAACCTTGCTGCGCACCACCTGCATATGGATTTTGTGGTGGCATTTGCTGTGGCGCTTGCCCTTGAGGATAACCTGGTTGTCCGCCGTAAGAGGGCATTCCTGAGCCTTGTTCGGTTACGCGTCCCTGGTAGGGTGGTTGTTCGCCGCCCAACTGCGTTGACGCCACATCTGGTGGCGCGCCGCCAGGGTTCCCCCCAGCGTTTCCGCCACCGGTTACTGCTTGCGCAGTGGTGGAAGCAATGTTTTTTCTGGCCAGACTCTGTTGCAGTCGATAGATCAATGCTGCCGCCGAAGCCCTGGTCGCGATTGTCGTTGCATCGACTTCGGTGGGCTTCTCGTCTCCATCAAGTAAGCCGCTTTCTGCTGCTTGCGCGACGCCTGTCCGCGCCCATTGAGGTACTTTGCTGCCGTCCTGATAGCGCGACAATACGCGCTCGACCGTTCCTTCATCGGGCGTCGGCGTACCCAGCGCGCGCGCTACGATGGAAATCACTTCACCTTGTTGAATGAATTGATTCGGGCGAAATCCATCGGCGAATCCAGCAATGTAGTTGTTTTGCCGAATAATCTCGACGTATTTATAGTAAGGGTCGTTTGGTTTTACATCGGTAAAGCTCGGTTGCGACGATACCGGCTGATTCTCCAGTCCCAGGGCGCGGACCATCCACATAGATAATGCGGCGCGAGTGACCGGATCGTTCGGCTTGAATTTGCCGTCGCTCTCGGCAGGAATTACACCTTTGTCGGATAAATCGTTGATGTATTTTTCCGCCCAACTGCTGCCTAAGTCGATAAACCGGGCTGCATAAGCAGGCAATAGGCTGTTGATGGCGAAAAGTGCTGCCAACAAAGCAGGCTTCACTTTTGAAAGACGCATAGACACTCCTCGATAAAGTACCCTGCATCGGGATTCTGCATACCTCGGCGCGGGACTTAACCGGCGCCTGCTATCGATATGCTCTCGATAACTACTATAACTTATATAGAGAATTTCCCACCTTTTTAAACCTACTAAATCAGGCGCCTACCTGTGTATGACGCCTCAAGAAGTAGTTTATTCAGACGCTCGCCAATATCAATATCATGGCGGCAACCGCTGACTGCGCGGGTGCGCATACTGCCGCAGATGTGAATCTGCTGGTCTTATCCGATCATCTGTTGAAGGGATTTGCCTTGCTCTTCGACAGAGCGAATCAAACCTTCCAGGTTGATCTTCTGATTCTTAGCCGTCAGCACAACCAGGAAGTGGTTGGCCACTTCATAGAAATGCAAGATGCCCTGGTCCGTCAAAAGTGTCATTTGCATGAGATTTCCGCGATTCATTCGCTGAATTGAAACATCATTGTTGGAAAACAGCGTCGCAGAAAGCGCTCCGATCATCGCCACATCTACTTCCTGTGGCAATGAGGTGGCGATCACCTGCCCGTCACGCGATATCAACAAGCAACCCAAAATGCCGTGCTTCCCATTGAGGGTGTTTAAAAGCGCCATCAGTTGGTTGGTATCGGGCATTTTGATTCTCCTGGATTTGTCGGACTTTTGGCATTCAGGCGACCCGTGGCGTCGCACTTATGGCTCAAGCTTACTTCGAATCTTCTTTCTTGGCACTATCCTTTTCTTTGTCTTTCTTCGGATCTGGTGCGCTCGCCGTCTTAACTAGCTGTTTGACGTCAATCCAGGGTTCGTCCAGTGCGGTTGCAAAAACAGTACCTGCAACTTCGATTGTGTCCCCGTCCTTCAAGTCTTGAAGCAATTTGTTCTTTGGATCTTTGTCCTTGGGAATCGGCATTGCCAATTTGATTTCGGAGAAAGGAACCTTGCTGTTCGGTCTCAAAATTAAAAA
>PNLN01000262.1 GCA_013823055.1 Cyanobacteria bacterium DS2.3.42 | reverse complement strand
GAATAATGGTGACTATCCCGAGTTCAGGACTATCCCGTGTTGAAAAATTAGTGAGCACAAAATTGTGATGGTGAGCCGAACCGACTCACCACCTTGGTTGCAACACGCGGCATAGTTTTCGAATTGATCAGAGGCTGTTTAGGAAATCCAGAAGTTGATCGTCAGGAAGATAACGTCCAGGCTTTCCATCCGGCATTGATGTTTTGGCAAGAAGTTGCTCTTTCAAAGCCAGATTCGCGTGTAAATAGATCTGCGTGGTTTCGACCGACTCGTGGCCAAGCCAAAGTGCGATCATCGCACGATCTACACCAGCCAGTAAAAGCGTCATGGCCATCGTGTGCCGAAGACAATGAGGAGTGACTCGTTTGTCGGCAAGCGATGGACAGGTCTGGCTAGCGATCGCGACGTACTTTGTCAGAATGTACTGAACTCCATCCGGACTAAGGGTTTCACCGCGAGAATTCGGAAAGAGTGCGCCTGTGTTTCCCCTGTTTGGTTCCTCCATCCAAGCCTTCAGTACTTCGACTGTTTGTCTTGTCAGCGGTGTACAACGCTCCTTGCGTCCCTTTCCCACAACGCGCACATGTGCACCGGTACCCAAGGCCACATCTTGGCGTTGCAGTCCTCTGAGTTCAGATAATCGCACTCCAGTCTGAACAGCCACGAGCAACAGTGCATGATCGCGGCGTCCTGTCCATGTGCGTTGATCTTGAACAGCAAGCAGGGCCTTCACCTCGGCTTCGGACAAGAAGTTGATCAAAGCACGCTCATGTCGTTTTCCGGGGATTGCGAGCACTCTTTGGATTTGTCCAGAATTCGCCGGCACTTCAAGAGCTGCATATCGAAAGAAGGAGCGGATGGCGGTCAACCGGAGGTTGCGACTTCGCGCTGATATCTTTCGATCTTTCTCTAAAGAATCAAGGAAGTTAGCAATTAGTGGTGCATCTAATTGTGCCAGATCCAATTTTGAGGGTGGTTGCTCCAATCGATCTTGAAGGAAGCGAAGCAAAAGCCTGAATGTATCGCGGTAGGATTTGATTGTGTGAGGACTTGCGTTGCGCTGCTTCATCAGTCGTTCAGTAAAGAATTTTTCAAGGAGAACAGCGAAAGTTGGAGACTTAAGTTTCGTCATTGGTTTTCCTCCCATCGTTGCTCCAGAAGCCTGACAGCTTGTCCCATCAACTCTGGGCAAGCCGTCAGGTACCAGTACGTGTCTTTCACTTTCACGTGTCCGAGATAGGTCGAGAGAAGCGGCAACTTACGCTCTACATCTTCGCCGTCACGGTACCACTGTAATAATGTCGTCACGGCATAGCGATGTCGAAGGTCATGAATACGAGGTCCGCGGTTTGGTCCCTCATTACGCAACCCCACGGCCTTCGACATTGAATAAAACTTGCGTCGAACATCGGCCGTATCTATTCGTCCGCCAAACTGTGTGACGAAGAAATATTCTGAACTGAAACCACGGATGCCTAGATATTTGTCGCGAGCGGATGTGTAGTCCGAGAGAACCTTCTGCGTGGAGCAATGTATCGGAACCAACCGGGACTTTCCAAATTTGCCGTCCGTCACTGTCAATACACCAGTATCGAGATCGACATCAGACATTTTCAGATTGACTGCTTCGCTAATGCGCATGCCAGATACGCTCAACAAACCAATCAAGCAGTAATATGTTTGGCGCCTCAACACGCCAGCTGCACTGTTTACCGGCAATGTAGATGTGGCATCAAGTAGGGCTCGTATTTCTTCCTCGGAGTATAAATACGGACGCGCTCTCTGACTGACACATGGGAGCAGACCCCACGTCGGAATTTCTGTCCTTGGATCTGTCGCGATTCTGAATTTCGCAAAATCTCTCACGTAGCCTAAGCGTTGCGCCCATGTGGAAGGTTTAGAAGTGGCTCGCTGTTGGGCCCACTCCATTGCTAATTTGATAGTCACATATTCCGCGTCGCGCTCCTGCATGAATGAAGAAAAGTCGAGCAACGCATTACCACACAACCGCAGTTTGAACCCCAGAGCTCGCCGCATGGCCAGGTAATCATTGATCGCTTGTCCTAAATCATGCGCCGATTGTGAATTAGTTATTCCGATTGCTTTTGTTCTCTTCTTTTTGGGCTGTGTGTGTTTAGTGGGATGGGGCAACACGCCATACGGCGGAATCTCTGTGCGCGGATCAATTGGCGTCATGTATTTTGCAAACTCGCGCACAAAACCTAAGCACTGCGCTTGTGCTAAGTCCTGCGATTTCGCACGAGAGCCTTGCATGGACCACTCCACGGCCAGAGCCGTTGTAATGTACGTGCATCTGCGCTTCTCCATGAAGCAAACGAATCTCAAGAGTGCATGACCGGCGGAATGCAATTTGACTCCTGACGCTCGCCGTTGAGTAAGATAGTCTTGAAGAGCTGTTCGTAGTCTTTTCATTGGGCACCTCCTGGCCAAGCAAGCGCCAACGACCTCAATGATTGGAGATCAACTTTTGCATAAATGGTCACGCAGGCAGTCGATCTGTGCCTCAACACTTCAGCAATTTCTGGCAATGAAGCCCCTGTCCGAAGCAAACCAGTTGCTAGCGTGTGTCTAAACAGGTGAGCACCTTTTCTTGTTGCATCATCGAAGCCTGCTCGACGAAAGGCGCGCGCAACGATATTGCTAACAACACCCGATCGTGCAAAACCTCGAATAGGAGCCGTTGCACAAATAAAGATTCTTCTAGTTGAGCACGTTGGCCTGCCGTGCTGAAGGTATTCGACAATTGCCTGACCCACGTCGGGCGGCAAAGGCATCTGTGACAGGTTGCTTCCTTTTCCATGGATCGAGACGGTGCCTGCGCGCCAATCCAAGTCGTCCAATTCAAGCGTGACGATTTCGCCGGCTCGAAGTCCAAGTCGCGCAAGAAGTAGTAGCACTGCATAGTCACGTCGACCAATTGGAGTCTGTCGATCACAACTGGCTAAAACTTTTTCCGCTACTTCCGCCGACAATGCTTTCGGAATTGAAGCCAAAGTCCAATTTGCCACCGCTGGAACAGAAGCTTGCAAATCAGCTTCAATATAACCCTGGTATCTCGCATACCGAAGAAATGAACGCAAAGCACAGCACATCAATTGTGCATCTTTCTTCGACATTTTTGCTGCGGACTTCTGAATATGACTTGTGACGCTAACGCTGCGTAGAGTTGAAAGATCTGGCCTTACTCGCGGAAAACTTTCAAGTAAGAAGCGATTGACGTGGCGACAATATTGCGCTGTCGTCTCTTCAGATAGAGCGCGCTCTTTCAATAGATAGATTCTGTATTCGGCTACCATCTTCTCGATTGGTGTTGACTCAGTTGCAACCGGCTTGGAAACTATGCCCTGTGCTTGCAGATAGCGCAGAAACTGTTTCAGGTTCGCCTTGTCCTGTCTATTGAACGGTGGGCTTTTCCTTGGCTTCATCTGCAAATAATCTTGTATGTGGTCCCAGCGCAGATCTTTCGCCGCTATGCCGTGTCGCTTGAGCCAAGGGCTCAGACGAGCAACATTCCGAATTTTCACTCGCGCTGCTTCCCAGCAATAGCCTCTCTCATGCAACCACCTCGCGTAATCATCCAGATACTTGCCGAGTGGATGCAGATGAAATCGTGAAATTGTCTCTTGATCTCCAAAAAATAGCCAAAGTGACATACTTGAACCTCCTTGCGTGGTTTACCAATCAGGGAGATACATACCAATGGGCGGTAAAAATCCTCGCTAAAACCCTGTCCGATTCATGACCTCGTCAAGAGAGATAATGCTTTTCGCTGGTTCCAGCGTTGCTATCTCTTGGGAAGTCACTTTTTGAACAGATCGGTGGAAACATGATGCGCTTGCGGTTTGAAGACGAAATACAGGTATGGCAACGATTCCCTCTTATGTGCAGCTTCGAATGAGAAGGAATACGCGTTGCCATACGCGAAGAGCGCTCGCTACAATGGAAGATATCAAGGGCGTTTGTGCTGCTGACTTCACCAGAAAATTACCTGCGTTGTTTTACACTCAGGGCTTCTAGTCATTACTTCGAACAAGGCGACCCGCTTAGCAAAATGAAGATCTTAATTGTCGAAGATGATGATCGAATATCCATTCCATTGAAGGAAGAACTGCAACATCAAAACTATGTTGTGGATCTCGCTTTCGATGGATCTCAGGGATTGGAAATGGCTACGGCTGGGCGTTACGACATCATTTTGCTTGACCTGATGTTGCCTAAGCTCAACGGATTTTCAGTTTGCAAGCAACTCAGAGAGAACGGTAACTCTTCTGCAATCCTGATGCTGACTGTGCGCAATGAGAAGCAGGACAAGGTGGCTGGCTTGAATTGCGGTGCGGACGACTACCTCACAAAACCTTTTGACCTGGACGAGTTGTCGGCCAGAATCCGAGCTCTTTCGCGAAGGTTCATAAGCCAACGGCAATCGCTCATCCCTTGTGGACCGCTGCAGATTGACACAGTTTCCTGCACAGTAAGCTACTTGGAGAAGCCCATCGAAGTAACTCCTACGGAGTACCGATTGCTCGTCCACTTCGCGCTGAACCCAACAGCAACTTTTAATGGCGAAGAATTGCTCGACAAGCTCTGGTCGCAAGAATTTGTGGGTGGCAAAGAAACAATCAAGACACACATCAAGACTTTGCGGAAAAAACTGTCCGCTGCTGGCGTTCAAGAGCCGGTTATAGAGACTGTTTACGGGTTTGGTTACCGATTGAGGCACAATGCTTGAGAAGTGGCAAAGACGTTTAGCCCTCATCAACATCGCGGTCTTTCTAACAATACTTGCGATTTTCTGCGCGGCTGTCTATTGTTTCGGTTCCTCGGCATTCGAAGCGCAATTGCAAGACAAGCTGCGTTCCATAGCCGATTCTGCTATTTCTTCAATCGACTTCGACGACTATGGGCAGCCGCATAATGGCAAGCCCGATCTCATAGTTTCGGTCCTCCCGAACGAGGCTTCACCAGCTCTAAACAGCATGAGAATCCAGTGGTTCACTACTCTGGGACAACTCGACATTGAAAAGGGACTGCTGAAGCTAAATGTTCCCTTCAAGCCACAAGAGACATTTCAACAACAGTTAAACCCACCAGCTCTAGTTTTCACCAAACCGGCAATTGCAAATGGCAAACTCTTGGGCTATGTCAGAGTCGGTCATCCGCTCGCTGAGATTCAAAAGCAAAGAGGTCTTTTGCTTCAATGCTTGATACTAGGGGCCCTGGTGGCCGTCACCGCCAGCGGTGTCGGTATGTTTTTGCTGGTTCGACAGTCTCTCAAACCCGTCGAGGAAAGCATAGAGCACTTGCAGCAATTCTGCGCCGATGCGGCCCATGAACTTCTCACGCCAATTACAGCCATTCGAACAAACTCCAACGTCGCTTTGCGGCATCCTGCTGGAATGAGAGAGGGCGACAAGGAAAAGTTTGAAGCCATTGCCAGTGGTGCTTTGCAAATAGAGAAGTTGACCGAAGACCTTTTGAAGCTAGCCAAAGCGGAGCAATTGATTGAGAAAAAGATTGATCCTCGGCTGACTTCTCTTGACCTTGCACAGCATGTCGAAGATGTGTTGGTGAAAATCGCGCCAGGTGCCGAGAAGAAAAATCTGACATTGAAAAACAATACGCAGAAACATCTGCACGTGCTCATGGACGGCGATGATCTCGACTGCGTTCTCAAGAACCTCTTGGACAATGCAATAAAGTACACGCCGGACGACGGAACTATTTCGATTTCCGCATTCCCAGCCCACGGCGGCATCCGAATCACAGTAATCGACTCCGGAATCGGCATTGAAAAAGACGACTTACCGAAGGTCTTTGAGCGCTTCTGGAGAGCCGATCAGGCTCGTTCTTATCATTCCGGCGGCAACGGACTCGGCTTGCCAATAGTCAAAGCGATCATAGACAAATACGATGGAACGATAACTGTAGCGAGCGATCCAGGCAAACAAACTGAATTCAAAATCGATCTTAAGGGTGAGAAAACATCTAATGGCAGGGGTAGTTGACCCCATGTACAAAATGACGTGTTCAAGGAAAGCACACTCCGGCTCGTCAACACTGCGTCGAAAAGCGGCAGTTGGACTTCTTTTAGCGCTTGCTTTTCCAATTACTTATCTTACGCAAGCTCAGGCGGTAGTACAGCCGCAGCCGCAATCGCAGCCGCCGCAGGAACCCCAACAGGACAAGATTCTCCTTCGGACAGGTGTGGTGACTGTACATCAAGTCATGAATGAAGGACTTGCCAACAGCCCGAGGCTTGAACAAGCTCGCTCGCAAATACCGGTAGCTAAAGCGGCTCTCAAACAGGCGACAGTCTTTCCGAACCCAGGTGTTATGACGGACCTACAAGTTAAATTCACTTACAAATACGGCGCAACCATCCAGTTTGAAGCCCCCTGGCTCATTCTCTTTCGGCTGATGGCAGCTCGTAAACAGGTCGAACAAGCCGACCTTGAGCTGTCCCGCGTGCTGTGGAACTATCGCGGTCAAGCCAGACGTCTTTACGCCGAGCTGATAATGGCATCGGAACTGGTTAACACACAAGACGACCTGGTGGCACTGACAAAGAGACTGCAACTCAACGCCCAGCAGAGATTTGAAAATGGTGACGTTCCCAGGCTCGACGTGCATCGCGCAAAACTCGCTGTGATTCAAGCAGAGCTTGATGCCGAGCAAGCTCACATTCTAGTTGATCGCAGCAGAGAACAATTGAACATTCTAATTGGCAGGACCGCTGATTCTCCAATGAATCTTCCGGCACTCCGACACGAGCAATCGACCGCTGATACATCCGGGCTGCTTCCTGATTTGACACGAGAATTGCCGCCCCGTCAGAAACTGATTCAGGAGGCTTACCAAAGCCGGTACGAGCTGAAAGTCGCACGGCAAGCTGCTGACGTGGCGCGAGCACAATTGAATGTGGCGCGAGCCGACAACTTTCCGAGAGGCTTGGTCAACGCCGGGCTTATGGTAGAAGATGTCACTATTGAGGGCTCGCTCCGTCGCAAAACACCCTATGTTCAGGCGCAAGTGTTCCTCCCGATCTTCGACCGCCAGCAAGGACGAATCGCCAGGTCGAAAGCCGATATCAATCAGTGGAACAAAACCGAGATCAGCCAAAAAAACATCATAGATTCTGAAGTCGCACTGGCTTACCGCCGCGTTGAAATGGCTCGCGCGAAAATTCGAAGATACCTGCAGCAGGCAATACCAACTTCAGAGCAGCTGACGGCCAGCGCAGATCTCGGCTACAAGATGGGACACACCGACATCAATGCCGTGCTCGATGTTCAACAACGCAATATTCTTCTTCGCACCCAATATCTCCAGTCAGTACTGGAGTACCAGCTTGCCCTTAATGACCTTGAGCAGGCAGTAGGACACCCACTCTTATGACCATGATAAACATCAAACTCCCGCATTCCCGCACTTGCTTCAGGGTAGTCCTGACGCTTGGGCTCTGTGCTTCACTTCTTCAAGCCTGTACCTCTACGACGCCAGAAGCACCTAAGCACGAGGAAGAAGCAGAAGCCGAACACCATGTATCTTTGCCGACGATGCGCGCAATAACGATGCCGGTTCAGAAACACCTTACGTTTCCCGGCAAGGTGATTGCCTTGCCAGATCATTCGGTTTCTGTGACGCCAAATATTGCAGGAAAGATAACCAGAGTGCTTGTCGTTCCCGGTCAAAAGGTCTCGAAAGGGCAGCTTATTGCACTCCTTGACGATCAGCAGTTGGTTGCTCAGCTGCAACAAACAACCGCTCCTCAACGAACCGCTCTAAATCAAGTTGTACAAGCCCAGATCGCACTCGACCTTGCGCAAAAGAATTTGACTCGCTCTGAAGCCTTGTTTGCAAAGGACATCGTGGCAGAAAAGGACGTTGTTGCAGCGCGCAGCCAGGTTGATCTGTGCAAAGCTCAGGTCGAAGCTGCGCAAGCCAGAGTAGCAGAAGCGAAAGTGGCTCCGCTGAATGTCACTACTCAATTGGCATGGACAAAAGTGGTCAGCCCGATCTCGGGCGTTATAGCCCAGAGATTTCTCAATGTCGGCGATATGACTGATCCAAGTAAACCGATAGCGCACGTGGTGAATTTGAACACAGTCATCGTAGAAGCCAATATGCCGGCAGATTCTCCCGCTGAGCCCAAAGTCGGACAAACAGCCTTCATCACGACAGTGGCATTGCCCGGTATTAAATACGGTGCAAAGATAACGGCCGTCAGCCCAATTGTAGACACCACCAGAAACACCGTTTCCATTCAATTGCTTTGCCACAATGAACACGGACGACTAAAAGAAGGACAACAAGTCGTTGTGTCAATTGCAACAGTAGCAAGCAAAGCTGCTCTTGTTCCACAGACGGCATTAGTACCCGGCGCAGACGATCCGGCAGAGCACTTCGTCTATGTCGTCCGCGGCGGCAAATTGAAGCTGACTAAGGTCACAGTCGGCGATGCTGAAGACGGCGAAATCCCCGTATTCGAAGGCTTGTCCGATGGCGATGAATTAGTTACATCCGGTGCTTATGGCGTGCCCGATGGCGCTATTCTCGACCGAGGAGCACCGGCTAAATGATCAAGCATGTACTGCAGTTCCTGCTACAACAGAGTCGGGCTCTGTATTTCCTCGTCGTGCTTATTACAATCTCTGGTTTTCTGGCCTTTCAGTCACTTCCCAGTGATGTCTATCCCGAGCTAGCCTTTCCGCGCATTGCCGTGATCGGCACAGTAGGCGATATAGCTCCAGATCGTGTTCTATTGACCGTTACACGACCGCTCGAAGAAGCCTCCAACCAAGCCTACCGAGTCAAGTGGATTCGCTCGAAAACTATTCGAGGAGCAAGCGAGCTGTCTATAGAATTTCAACCAGGTACCGACATGAACTTTGCCTGGCAGCAAGTACAGGCGAGGATTGCTGAGATTAGAGCAAACCTGCCTCCGTCCGCTTCACTTATTGTGGAGCCGGTCACGCCTGCGATCTTCCCTGTTCTCAACTACAACATAACGTCTGACACCGTGCCTGACTCCGAGCTATACAACACCGTCAGATACGAAATAGAACCCCGCTTGCTCCAGGTTCCGGGAGTTGCCAGAGCAATTACGCAAGCTGGAAAGGTCCCGGAAGTAGCTGTGCAAGTCGATCCAGAAAAGCTGGCGGCCTACAAAATCAGCATTGTCGATGTGGCTACAGCACTGACAAGAACAAACCAGATTGAAGTGCTAGGAAGAGTTGACGACAGGTATAAGCAAAACTTGATTGTCGGCCCTGGTGAATCGATCAAGCCCGAACAGCTCTATGACCTGGTTGTAGCGCGCTCAGGTAGCGAGCCAATCTATTTGAAAGACATCGCCACCATCGCAAATTCATTTCGTGATCCCCTCAGTGTCATCAGTGCCGACGGCAAAGAAGGCATTGTAGTGAACATCTTCAGGCAGCCAAGCAGTAACGTGGTTGCCGTCTCCGACGGCGTTGCCGCCGAGATGGAGCGGATCAAAACCACTCTGCCTGCAGGCGTAAAAATCAGCAAAGCCTACGATCAATCCAGGCTCGTGCGCCAGGCACTAGATTCAATACTCAAGGAAATCGCCATTGGGATAGCATTCATCATAGCTATCTTGTTTGCTTTTCTGCGCTCGTGGATAAGCACTTTGGTTGCTGCTCTTACTATTCCATTGTGTGCCGCCGCAGCCTTCGCCACCATGGCTTTACTTCATCAGAGCTTGAACTTGATGTCGCTTGGTGGCTTGGCCATTGCCTTGGGTTTGGTAATCGACGATGCAATTGTAATCGTCGAAAATATCCACAGGCAGCTTCAAAAAGGGCTCACTCCATATCAAGCGGCCATTGCCGCCGTTCAAGAGTTAGCCGGTCCTGTCACCAGCTCCACGGCTACAACTCTCGTTGTATTTCTTCCATTGGGATTTATCTCGGGCGTTGCCGGACAGTTCTTCACTGCTTTGACTATCACGCTTGCCAGTGCTGTTGCCTTCTCGCTTTTCCTCGCCTTGTTCGTCGTGCCGATTTTTTGCGCTCAGGTGATGAAGCAAGAACATCGCACGAAAAAAACAGAAGCTTCAAACAGCCAGAAAGGTGCTTGGTATCGTCAAGTTCTGCGAACCTCCCTCCGTCATCCGCTTGTTGCTGGACTCTCTGCAATTTTGATTCTGGCTGCTACATACTTCTTGTTTGCCAGAATAGGAACTGACTTTTTGCCCGAAATGGATGAGGGAAGCTATGTTCTGGACTACCTGATGCCTGCTGGAACCTCCTTGCCGCAAACCGATCAAATTTGCCAACGAATTGAAAAAATCCTCGGCGAAACTCCAGAGGTCATGGCATGGACTCGCAGAACCGGCGCGGAACTCGGACTGTTTGCCACTCAGCCTAATACCGGCGACATACTTGTTGTTCTACGTCCACACGATCAACGTAAGCGCTCCACATCGGAAATTATGGACGAGCAGCGCGGCAAAATCGCTGAGCAAATTCCTCAAGTTGAAACGGAGTTTCACCCCATCCTGGCTGACCAGCTCAATGATTTGGCAGGTGCTGGAAATCCAGTTGAAATACGCGTCTTCGGAGAAGACCGCGCAGCAATTAGATCTGTCGCCGAGACGATTGAAGCAAAATTGAAAAATGTTCATGGCTTAGTGGACCTCGCCTTGACCAGCCAGGACAGCGC
Source organism: Cyanobacteria bacterium DS2.3.42 (assembly GCA_013823055.1). Taxonomy (GTDB): domain Bacteria; phylum Cyanobacteriota; class Vampirovibrionia; order Obscuribacterales; family Obscuribacteraceae; genus QKMZ01. The sequence continues at coordinate 12,621 of PNLN01000262.1, read as the reverse complement.
ACCACAATTCGACATAAAAGTCGATCCGCTTCGCGCAGGAAGACTGTTGCTTACACCGCTTGATGTAACAGATCAAGTGAAAACCGCGTTTCTAGGACAAGTAGCGACGCAAATGAGGCAAGGGGATAAATTTGTCGATGTGCGCGTTCGACTTCCTGACAAGATTCGCTTCAACCCTGCCATGATTGGCCAGTTGCAGATATTTGGCAAGAATGGGGCTGTGCTGCCTCTCGACTCCATTGCCACTATTTCGCAGATAAATGCTGAGGTGGAAATTCTGCGCGAGCACCAACAGCGTTATGTGTCCGTTGAAGCCAGTATTGAAGGGCGAGACCTGGGATCGACTATCGAAGAGATTCGCACTGTACTGAAACCAATGACGCTTCCAACCGGGGTTTCTATCACTATCGGCGGCATCTACCTCAGCCAGCAAGAAAGTTTTCAGCAGCTCTTACTTGTGTTGATTCTTGCCACGGCGCTCGTTTACCTCATGATGATCATTCAGTTCCGATCGTTCCTGCAACCTCTTTCAATACTTTTGGTACTGCCTCTCGGTATGCTGGGCGTTGAACTGGCTCTTATCGGCACAAGCACTCCATTGAATGTGTCGTCATTCATGGGATTGATCCTGCTCGTCGGACTGGTAGTAAAAAACGGAATCATTTTGCTTGAATACGCAAATCGCCTCCAGGAACAGGGGCTTTCTGCTGACGAAGCTTTGGTCGAGGCAGGGATTATTCGATTACGTCCAATACTCATGACCACTCTTTGTACGTTGCTAGCTCTGACACCCCTTTGGCTTGGTCATGGAGCGGGCTCTGAGCTGCACAGACCACTTGCAATTACCGTTATTGGCGGGCTGTCTCTATCAACCTTGTTTACGCTGATTTTTGTTCCTCTTCTATCGCGCTTTGTGATGCGTAAGCAAGCGGCCTTGCAGACAACCAAACTTGAGTCAGCCCCGAGCAATGATCACGAGACCTACCACGATCATCAGCGCTCCTAGTGACTTTGATACTGTCATTGGCTCATTCAGCAGCCAAACTGCAAGCGTTACAGCCACCACTACACTGCCTTTATCTATCAACGCAACGGTTGAAACTTCGCCGAGCTTGATAGCTTTGTAGTAAAAAATCCACGACAATGTCGTAGTCACTGCTGACCCCGCTAACCACAGTCAGTTCGGCATTTTCAGCAACGACCAGTCTTTGATCGGCACTGCGACGACTGCAGATATTAAAGTGAATAGAAACACAAACAATGTGCGAACTGTCAGTCCCAGATCTCCGGAGATGCCCTCAAGTCCTTTCTTTGCAATAAACGCAGTCAGCCCTGCAAGAAACATCGAGCTGATTGCATAAACGATCCAGATCTTCATCTCACTATAACTCGCTGCCTGGGGGTCTTCGCGTTCAATCTTACCGTGCGACTCCAACCAGTGGCCGACTACATGCGTAATCGCATTCCGCCTCGATGCCGTATTTATTATCGACCATTTGCTGCAACAATTCACTCATGTGGGCCCGGTACGTCAAATGCTATGCCGAGCGTTGCAATTCAACCGGAGGGGCGAACTGGCTCGCCATCTCGATTCTGTGCTCACTAATTTCTTGAACCATGAATAGTTCTGAACTCGGGATAGTCGCCACTATGCCGATATCGGAATAGTGGTGACTTTCACTCTGAGAAATACGCTCGTGCTTGGTGGCTTGCTGTGAAACTTCGCCCCGAATGTCAGTTTTGGTTCTACACGAGAAGCTTTCAGACTCCGGAGGTTTTCGAGGAACTGAGCAATCTGGCTTCACTTCCGAACTGCCAAGGCTGGCTTTCTGTTGATTCGGAAAATTTCTCACAAGCGCTTCTGGCCAAATGCAATGATCGAAATGCCGGCTGGAAGCTCGCTATCCTTCAGCATAAAGACATGGAATTGGAAACGATAGAGGCTGTAACGGCAGTCACTCAACAGTCTGAAGTCATTAACTTTCCATATCATCACGGTGGCAAGCATCTCTTACCGATGTACCAAAACCTTGTTTTGACATGTCCTGCTATCCTTGGAAAGTATGAACTGCAGAATAGATCTGACATGGTCAGACCTTGCCAGCAATGCAAGTTTTGCTTGCCCTGAAATGGCAAATTACGTCGTCCCATATTTCTCAAAGTGCACAAAGAACAGCCCCGTTGCAAACTGCCACAGGGCTGTAAACCTTTTCGTGTCGCCATGGACTCCAAATTGATAATTCCCAGAACAACGTTTTTGATAACAGGAGTTTGCACGTTATCTACAAACAAAGGCAAATTAAGCTATGTCCGCTAGGCTAAAAAGAGACTGAGCATTTTTGGCGCAAAAGCTTGTTGCAGTAATTCCGAGTAATAAAACCGCCACCATGTGATTTAGGCACTGCCGGTTTTCTCGGCTTCTATCGCGGCTTCCTTTTTGTGAAAGTGTTGATTTAAGTCAGGTGAATTTGGACGGCGTCCGCTCTAGTCCGCGGCAAGGCAGACTGAATTCCAACCGGCTCACCATGCCTCTTATTTAGAGTCGTTTTTCTTCGATTTTTTATTCTGCTTTATCTTGGTATCGACTGGCTCTGCAAGAGCCTCCATCCCGTCTAAGAACAATTGATTTGCCCTAGCAGGCGCCCGCTTAAGCTTTGCATGGTCAATGGCAAGTCCATCTTTTACATGTTTCGCCCAATCTTCCGATTCTTTTTTCGCCCTGCCTCGAATGTTTTCCATGACTTCGGGTGGCACCTGATCTGACGAAGTCAATCGATAGACTTCCATATTTACTGCGATGCTTTCTGCTGCCGCTCTCCAGCAAAGAATCAGCATGTCAGAAACATCTTCTTGGAAGGTTCTTACATAGTTCAAAACCTGTCCGTAGTATGGGGCCGCCAATTCATCCGCTTTTTTTTCAATCTGTTTATCAATTGCGGCCCTTATGAAATCAGTCCGCGTCTGATCGCCACGGAGCATGCGGTCGATGTGCTGCAGTTGCGATTTTTCAACGCGAATATGGATGTCCGTGTATAACTTTTTTCTCGGCATAAGCGTGGATACGATAAGAGCCCAATATGGGTAGCTATTAAACAGGTTGTGGATCATGTATTCCCGCCTGGATCGATCTTCTCACTCTGCATTAGAATTGGAGTGTGGATAAGGGAGTAAGGCTCCGACGCTTCTTCCTCAACCGCAGGGTAGGTAAACAGCTTGTTTAACAGCTCCTTTTGCCAGGAGCTTGTTTTCATGCGCTTTCAGTGAAAAGAGGAGGCTGGCTTTGTTCGAGTTCGTTGCGCTTTTGGCGGTATTCACCGTCTGGACGGCTTTAATTTTGAAACCGCAGCAATAAAGGAGGTTTGCTGCCACGATGCACCGGCGCTGAGTTAATCAGCGTCGGTGTTTCTTTTTGAGAAATTCTCGCCCACCGTTTCTTCCTAGTACCGCCAATAGTCAGCTAAAGAATCAATCCTATTGGCGATTGCTGGTAGTTCTCGATGGATCTGAAAGAGATCATGCATTGCGTGCGCTGCCAGGGTGTTCAGATTTCCAAAGACAGAGGCCGGGAGCATTTCTAACGTATCAAGATGTTCGAGGTAGTATTCTAGCTTGGCAATCAAAGCGCTTAAATCCTGCCAAGCCTTACTGTTTTTGGGCATTCTGCTTCTATAAAACCGCGCACAGCCAATTAGTTTTATCAAACTCTGCTCGACCATCCAGCGAAGGCTCAAAAATGAGGTCAATTCTGGATCGAGTCTCAGATCAGGCAACCAATCCTGAAATGGAAAAAGAGCGGGAGCGCTAAAGTCAAGTTTTAGAGATTCGAAATGACGTTGATAGGTTGCAGATTCCGCAGTGGCTGCCGCCATCATTGTTTGAACATGGTCGGCTTCATTTTCTAACCCTAGAAGACCAGCCTTCGCCTGGGCTGCCCATTCCATCCCAATGCCCAGCTGGGAAAAATCGCTGATCACGCCTAAAGAGCCCAGGTTAGCTCCAAAGGAACTTGCGTCTGGAACTCGATTAGCAGCACCGAATGCTAACCCTGAAAAGGTGTCGATATGAGCTAAACCGCGCGGAATGCTGGAGCCCCAAGATTCCAAAAGTGCTGGCAGCATTTGATCCGTCAGCATTGCTTTGTATTTTTCCGAAGCGCTCCTTTGCTCTGCAACTAGTTCGAGAAACGGATCGCGATATGACGAAACAAAAGGTGGAATAGGCGTAATCAACTGCGTTACGTCAAGACGCATCCGAGTATGTACTTCGGGTATCTGAAAAAACATACGGGAATGCTCCATCGCCGCCAGCGAACGACTCAATTCATCAAGCGCAAATGTTGCTCCAATTTGCGGGACTTGAATCGCAGCAATGGCGCGCGCTATATCGTCTGCCATCCTGGCTGCCTGTGTCATGGGCCACTGGTCAATATCACCTGCCAGCATTTGCAATGCATCTGAAGCTGCGTTTCTTACTTTCGAGAGGGTTGGCTTCACAGGCTCAATGGCCTCGGCCGAAACAGTTGCACTGTCTGCTGTTTCGGTGCTCTTTTTTTCCTCGACCATCTGATCTTCCCTGTTTTGCCTATACATGGATCATATCAACTGGTTTGATGTATTCCACTCTTAATCCACCCGGAGACGATCAGTTCGCAGGTTAGTTTCCGACTTTTGTAGGTATTCGAAAAAAAGATAAAGAACGACGCGGCGGTGTTATCCAATCTGCCTGGCAATAACGAAGATATTGTTTCTGGACAAAGTTTTCGCATATGAAGTTTGTGCGTGCAAAGCAAATGAGCAGACCGAGCCATCTGAAGGTTCGCAAAGTTGGCTGTAGTTGATGCTCAAATTGCATCCAGGGCATCTAACAGACAAGTGCGGATCGTTGGGACCATTTCCAAAAAATCGAAAACCAAGATCCTTAAGGCGCTTAGCTTTAGTGACGGCCGTTCCCTTCAGTTTTTCTCCGGCATCCATTCGGTTCATGGCCTCTTCGTGACTGATTAAGTTCAAGCGCCATAGAGAAATTCCCGAATGCGAATGCATGATGCGGCAAAAGTCTTTCGGTCCGAGTTTTCCAAGTGACCATGTTTGATTGGGAAATCGCGTGAAAATACGAATCAAATCCTCGTCGTCATCGACCTCGATTTCGACGAGCGCCATTTTCTTTCTACGCTACTAATTTCTTGAGTGTGCACGGCACATTTCTTCGCTCGATAAGCTCTTGCTTCAGTGCCATCGTCAAGCGAGCAGTAAACTCTTCGTTGCCGAAAATAATGTCAAAACTGGTATCTTCGAAATCCCAGGTCAAACCAATGTCACCCTCAGGACCAAGCCATACGTCCGGAACCGGAATATTGGGAAAATCGGCTAGTTGTCGAATGATTCGAAACTCATTTTTGGCAATCTCAAAAAGCGCGTCGGTAGGGGCGGTCTCGTCTGGAGAAGGAAAAGCTCTCGATTCCTCGCGCAGTAAATCTAATTTCTGGCAAATTTCGTCATACCAGTCAGTTGCTTGTTCTTGTTTTTCTATTGTATGAGCCATTCCAATTCTTCTCTGACTACTTTCTTTCTATGACGACTTTATACCCCAAAAGTACCCGAAAATCGAGCTTCTTTACACGGGCTCCCAAAACTTGGACTTTTAAACAAAGTGGTTTTTGTTCGAAAACCTTTGAAAATCGGCGGCAGCCGACAGCAGAAATACCGTTTTACATGAGCTAGGGATGCGCCGTGATGGCAATTATAGTAATTGTGCCAGTGGCATCCGGAGCAGACTTTGGTGGATGGTAACACCAAAAGATCCGATAGGCAGCTGGAGTCTTATTTTCAGCGTAAGCTTCAAATACCTCTGTGCCGTTCGGACCTGTTAGCGAATCGTATTTATGCGTTTTAAGACTGGGATATGAAGGATCTTGAGATAAGAAATACAGTGATTTCTTTACTGCTTTGAACCTCTTTTCGAGGCCTTTGTTCTTACTTAATTCCTCGTACTGTTTCTGCGCTTCCGGTGTGTATCTGAGCTCGAAAGGCAATTATTCATCCTCGTCTTCTATTGGCCCTAAGTCGATTTTGACCAGTTCTCCAGCCTCGGCTTGTGAGATGCCGCGTTGGATCGATGCGATCCGCTCAGGGTTTTCGTAGATCCAAGCTTCGTAGGCTGGGACCGTCTTAACGGGATCGAGCAATATTTGCCCGAACTCGTTCTCCATCACCTTGTAGCGGACGCCAGGCGCCGTTTGTACTCCCGTGCCTAGGCTTACGCGTCGTTTTTTATCTGGTTCTGTTTCTTTTCCTGTGTATGTCCAATTCATGGGGCTTTCCTCGCAGACTGCTACTAGATATATCAAAAGTGGGCGATTCCCACAAGGGGGACATTCCCACTGGGGGAAATGTTCCCAACAAGGGTTAAGATTCAGTTGGTTAACGGACGGTTACTAATCAATCCAGGCTTCAAAATGGGCTTAAACGACCAATTCGACCGTTTATAGGCGATACGAGCATCTTTCTCGTTCAGAAGGATCACCCTATGGGAACCGCCTTTATCTTTACCGTTCGAGATGACCCTTCTAGCAGAAGTAGGGCCATGTATCTGGTTACGGCAAGACATAATCTCGAAGAAGCAGACCACTCGTTACCTCTGGTTGTTCGTCACAACCTAAAGACTGCTGAATATTTAGAGCAAAGCTATAGCGTGGACCAATTCATCCATCATCCAACCACAGATATAGCAGTGGCTCCCGTGCGATTACGGCATTCGAGAATTTCTGAAATAGCAATTCAGGCGCTGGATGACGAGGTCACAATCTCGCGTGAGGAAATCAGAAATCGTCAGATTTCAGAAGGGTCTCATGTCTGTGTCGTATCACTTTTTCCGATGCATACCGGAAAAAACAAAATGCAATCAATTCAGCGATTTGGGCGAATTGCAATGATTCCGAATGAACCCATTACCTTAAAACTAGGCTATACAACACAACCATGCGAAGCCATTCTTATCGAAACTATGGTGTGGCCAGGATCTAGCGGTGCACCAGTTTTTGTCAATCAATCAGGCGGAACGGGGCAAGGAAAGGATCGGATACCTCTTAGATTGCTTGGTCTCATCAGCAGTCACTTTGAGACCTTCAGTAGAAATAGTGAAAAAAGAAAACCGGATTCTGCAACTGACAAAAGTAATGAGCAGGGGGAAAATCTCGAGCCTCAAATAGACAAAATCCACCTAAACACCGGGATTAGCACAGTAATTCCAGCTTACATAATCAAGGATTTTGTACATCAAATTTACAGCGAGGAAATGAACAAATAGGAACCTTCCGATATTTGCTACTTTTTCTATCGCCTCCCTGAGCGGCTCAAATTCAGGTTAACAAAGCTTTGGTCCCTAACATTCGTAACTAAAAAGAGAGTTTACTCTCAACTCCTTTAGCAATACTGCGAATTGCCAGTGTTGTTTTGCCAGCTGGTTGCTCATCCAATTTCTTCAAATAAGTCATCGCATCGTTGTACATAATGTTTGCTTCCTGTCGATCACCAGTTTTTACTTTTATGCTGGCGACGGCCAGGTCGAGGAGGCATAGGTTCTGACGACTATCTGTTCTGTCTTCCTGCGAGGCGAGCGCATCGTCAGCGCCTATTTTTAGCTGATTGTACATTTTGGCGAATCGTGCCGGGTCTTGTGGGTAATCAGCTTGCAAATCCTCAAAAACCTTTTGCGCAAAACCACTATCTGTTGCATCGGCAACTTGCTCAGGTGAATCATTTGGCATAGATGACAGCTCCGTATGAGAGGGATTTGCGCCATTATGATGTTGCCAGCCGTTCAAGTAACTGTAGAATTGTGCAGGTCTGACGCTGACAGCTTACTTTCGACAAGTCAGCTTTTGTGTAGCAGCTGCCAACACATTTCAAAGGTGTTCTCCCTCCGTTAGTGGTGTCGTTTTTTCTTTTTGCGCCATGGCTGACTTAAAAGCAAACGATAAAAGCAAGCTAGAACGGCTTTTTGCTATGCAAACAGGCTATGTGTCTGACTTTAGCGATCGTTCATTCAGAGAGTTTATTGATGATGCTGTCGGAATAAATATAGACGACAGCAAATATTATGAAGGGTCGAATTCGAAGGCCAGGCGCCTGCGAATGTTCTGGAAACTAGAATCAAACGCAGTTATCGGTAAACTGCTCCTTGAAATGATTGAGCATGTCCGCTCTGAAGACTCCTACAGATGGGAGCAAGCACTTGGAGAAGAGTGCATTCAGATTGCCAAAAGACTTCTTGCCGGTTCGACGGTCTCCGAACTCGGCGCAATCAAACCAAATCGACAAGGAGAAGGTTTTGAAATGCTTGCCAGGGAAGTTCGACAGGCGATTCAAGAAGAACACTTCAGACAAGGACTAGACCGCTTGCATGCCTTCCTTACCGCATATATCCGAACACTTTGCCAGAATCACGGCATCAATACAGAGGAAAAGTCACTGAATGCGATTTTTGGCGAATATGTTAAAACCCTTGTCGCCAAAGGAAAACTTCAATCGGATATGAGTCAACAGGTTATGAGAATGAGCATTACCGCCCTGGACAAACTCAACCATGTTCGAAATGACCAAAGTCTGGCTCATCCAAACGAAGTTCTAAATCACGAGGAAGCGCTGCTCATTTTCAACTACGTGACAGCGACCGTACGATTCCTGGAATCATTAGAAAAATAGCCTCCCAGAAGCGGAACGCTTCGGGCTACCATTCAGTGGTCAAATCAAATTGCGGCGCCAGACGCTCCTCGAGGTGCGCTAGCTGTCATTTCTGGAAGTCGAGTGCACATAGAGTCCGAATATATGGGGCTTGTGCACTCGACTTTTCACACTTGATCACACGCAGTTACTGGAAGTGGTGTGCATGGGCAAGCATTTTTATGGAACTCGAATGCACAAGGCGACCCTTACCTAATGCTTAAGGGGGTCATATGTACGAGCAAGGAGTTTGCACGCTCACGGAGAGAGAATGGGCGGAAGCGAAACAGCGAAACGAGATTATCGGAGGGCTTGCTAAAAGAAATGTGGTCGGAGGGCTTGCAGCGAAAGAAGCAGCAGCTCAACTTGGGCTCCAAGTGCGGCAAGTATACAAGTTAATCAGCAGATACAAGGTTGGAACTGGGCTTGTCACTGATTTAGTCTGCAGTCGCTCCGGTGGAGGCAAAGGAAAGTCACGAATCGAACCCGCTGTCGAGTTGATTATCAGTGAAGTAATCAAAACCCGCTATCTCTCACGCCAGAAGATTTCAAAGGCTGTCATAACTCGTGAAATTAGGATGCGCTGCCGGCAGGCTGGGCATCGAACACCCTCTTACAGCACTATTGAATCTCGAATTAACAACCTCGATCCAATGATAGTCGCGCGAAAGAGGCTGGGTGGAAATGCCACGCGACGTCTCCAATCGGCAGCAGGCCGGACGCCGGAATCCGCTGGTCCGTTGGATTTCGTTCAGATTGACCATACAAAGATGGACGTCATAGTCGTTGACGAAGCCTCAAGAGAGCCGATTGGCAGACCTTCATTGACGCTGGCAATAGACGTATACACGCGCTGCATTGTCGGGATGTTGCTCACCCTTGAAGCTCCTTCGGCTCTATCGGTAGCACTATGCTTAGTGCACGTTGTAACGGATAAAAGCGCATGGTTGGAGCGTCTTGAACTGGAAACAGTCATGTGGCCTATGCATGGAAAACCCAGAAAGATTCACGTCGATAATGCTCCGGAATTTAAGAGCGAAGCGCTAAAGCGCGGTTGTGAACAGTACGGCATCGAGCGAGACTACAGGCCCAAAAAGCAGCCGCATTTTGGCGGCATCATAGAGCGTGTTATTGGAACGGCAATGACAATGGCTCATGAAGTGCCAGGAACAACATTCTCAAACACGGAACAGCGTGGAACGTACAAATCGGAAGCCAGGGCTATTCTCACACTTGGAGAACTGGAGAAGTGGTTGGTTCTTGCGATTGGAACTTATCACGGCAGCGTGCATGGCTCTCTTTCTGAAACACCGGCTGCGGTCTGGCAGAGAAGCGTTCAGTCTTGTGCCGTCACTCAAATCGCTGATAAACAAGCATTCTTGGTTGATTTCCTTCCAGTGATTCGGCGAAGCATTACCCGCACAGGATTCGTAATCGATCACATAGCGTACTTTAATGACACGCTTAAGCCCTGGATAGCACGCCGCGATAAGCTGGAGAAATTCATCATTCGACGTGACCCCCGTGATCTGAGTAGAGTCTGGGTCCTCGATCCAGAGACTAAGCTCTATTTTGAAATTCCTTATCGCTCTATATTTCGTCCGCCGGTTACCCTCTGGGAGCACAGAGCGGCCATGGAAAAACTGAGAAGTCGTGGGCGTGAACAAGTGAATGAGACTGCCATCTTCGGCCTGATCGAACAAATGCGAGAAATAACTGACAACGCTGCCAAAGAGCGCAAACGGGCACGCCGAGACAGAAATCGCCGGGGGCATATAGGCAAATCGGATAAAGAACTGGAGCTTACAGTGCCTTGCGATGAAGTGAAAGAAATCTCTACGGTCAAGCCTTTTGAAGTTGAGGAATGGGACGACTTACCTGAATTAGCCGTACCAGATGACGAAGATTTAGAAAATTGCAAAATCACGCCATATGAAGTTGAGGAATGGTGATTCCATGAACACAATCACTCCTGATCTCAAACATCTGCAGGGCTCTGTCCAAGAAGCGGCCTTGCTTTCAAATGAGGAGCGCATTTTTTGTATTCGCAGCGATCGCTGGATTGCCTATGCGCGTGCCCAATTAGCACTCAATCGACTGGAAGAACTTTTGGCATGCCCCAGAAGACAAAGAATGCCCAACTTACTGATAGTCGGCCCAACCAACAATGGCAAGAGCAAAATCTTAGAAAAATTCAGAAGAGATCACGCAGTGACAGCTTATTCGGACAGTGCCCATGAAGTCATTCCAGTCGTAGTGGTGCAGGTTCCGTCTGAACCAGCATCGGGCAGATTTTACGCGATGCTTTTGAGAAGCATGGGTGCGCCATTCAATCCAAACGCAAGGATAGCTGAACTAGAACAACTAGCACTGCGGCTAATGCGGACGGTAGGCGCAAGAATGCTGATTATTGACGAGCTGCACAATATTTTGGCTGGTACATCAAATGCTCGTCGCGGATTTTTGAACCTGCTACGGTTTATCGGGAATGAACTCCAGATACCAATCGTGGGTGTTGGAACCCGTGAAGCCTATCTGGCAATCAGATCCGATGATCAGTTGGAGAATCGTTTCGAGCCATTTTCCCTTCCGATATGGCATGAGGGAGAGGAGCTCAGAACGTTAATAGCAAGCTTTGCTTCTGCCCTGCCTCTTAGAGAACCGTCTCAAATTGCAACAACCAACTCCTGCAAATACATTCTGGCGAAAACTGGAGGGACAATCGGAGAGATGGCAAGATTACTGACTTGTGCAGCGATTGAGGCAGTGAACACTGGTGAGGAATGCATAAACCAGAAAACACTAAAACTTGCTAACTACCAATCTCCAATCGAGAGACGTAGAGCCTTTGAAAGAGGTTGAGAATGCAAAATGCGATGGCCGAGACATCCTAATGTGATTCCAGGAGAAAGCCTGTCATCATGGCTTCGGAGAATCGCGAGTGTGTATGGACTTAAGATCAGAGATTTGCTGAGATTGAGCCTTGAATGCCAGGGATTACAAAGAAATCAACTGGACATGAGACCTCCGGAAGAATTGATAGCGGCAATCTCGCTGAGAACGGGACTAAAGCAAGAGTCCATACGGAAGACCACGCTTACGGGCATGTTGCCGTTTCTCTTTGAGTATTCTGACGGTGAACGCTTTCTTCGTGGTGGTTTATCGGAAGGAATACCTTGGTTTCGTAAAAATGAAAAAGAACAAGTAACTGCTTGTCGTTTATGTCTTGAAGATTATCCTGAAGCTGCATTATTGCTTCCATGGCGACTGACGATCATCCTGTCATGCCCAATTCATGGATTGATGTTGGAGCCAGCGAAGATAGTTTCAAATTCTGTCACTTGGCTCAGAAAGAGTGCAGAAGCAGCCCCAACTGTTGTGCGCTCATTGGACAGTCGAAGCTGGACGGCTGTCACCGAAGGACAGGTCTTACTGCCTGGCGGCGAAATTGATACTAGTGTTTGGTTTTGCTTTCTTAAAACGATGCATCACGAAATGAGAAAACCCATGCGCGACTTCGGGAAGCGGGGCGAATGGCAACAGCTTGTCTGGGACTACTGTCCACAAATCTTCTGTCAGCGAAAGACTCAAACAGATCCAGCCAGGAGATGGGCCATACTAATCGCGACTGCATTCGACATGATGGAAAAGGGCGATCTGCGTCAAATAGAGCCAGGCGCTTATGTGCTTACTGCATCAGCGCGGCATAGCCAAGTCCTTGAAGCGAAGCGACCCTCAAGAATAGAAAGTGAGTTGAAGCAATGGACATCGCGCTAAACAAAAATAAGTTGTGCACTCGACTCTTAGTAGGTTGTGCACTCCACTTCTGAAAATGACACATGCGCTGCCCTCCCGGCGCTGAAGTGGAACTGAAGCGCAACCGGACGCCACGCAGTGCCGT
>PNLN01000144.1 GCA_013823055.1 Cyanobacteria bacterium DS2.3.42 | reverse complement strand
ATTTCTCCCTTTTGTGTTTGCGCTGCTTTCTGTACTCACGGTCTTGACGCCTGATGCGATTTTTCAAACCGTTCAAACAAAAGCGCAGGCAGCGCAATCCGCTTCCAAACACACCTCTTTGCGCATGATCGCCGACGTCAAGGAAGTCGTGCCCGGCTCGACTTTCATGCTCGGTGTAGAGCTGACTATGGAGCCCGGATGGCATACCTATTACAAAGAATCCGGCGATGCCGGTATGCCGACGGCAATTGAGTGGGTCTTGCCTCCTGGTTATAAGCACGGAGAACTGCTCTGGCAAAAACCGCATAAATTTGATGATGGCGGCATTGTCACTTACGGATATGCAGAAAAAACAGTGCTGGCTGCAAAAGTGACGGCACCGGATACGATACCGGAAGGTGTCGATCAAAAAATGGTAGCCAAAGTCAAATGGCTGGAGTGCAAAGAGGTCTGCATTCCCGGATCCGGTGAAACATCAATTACATTGCCTGCAGGCAAGAAGGGTGCTACGCCACAACCCGGCGACACAGACTCATTTTCCTCCAGCGGTTTTACCGGCAAGGTGTCTGATCTTTCTGTTGAATCCCATGGCGGCGAAACCAGCTCTGGAACTGGAGCTGGAATTGGATCTGGAGCTGGAGCTGGAGCTGGAGCTGGGACAGCAAACTCAAGTGCAACCGGCAGTGTTCTCGATCGCAATTTTACCGTTGCCGATTCACAAGGAACCACGCCGTTTTATGTCTATTTCGGCCTGGCGATTCTGGGTGGATTTATTCTGAATTTTATGCCCTGTGTTTTGCCGGTTATCGCCATCAAAATTATTAGTTTGATGGAGCAAGTAAACGACGATCCAGGTCGAGTGCGCTTGCAGGGGCTGATGTTTGCGGCAGGAATTCTCTCTTCATTTCTGGTTCTCGGCTGTGTCGTACTGGCGGCCCGAGAGGCTGGTCAAACTGTAGGCTGGGGATTTCAAATGCAATATCCGCCATTTGTCATTGCTATGGCGACAATTATTTTGGTTTTTGCGCTCAGCTTGTTTGGGCTTTTTTATGTGACGGTTGCTCCAGGTCAGGCTCAAATCGACAAACTGGCGAGCAAAGAAGGGCTTACAGGAACGTTCTTCAAAGGCGTGCTTGCTACTGTCCTATCGACTCCTTGCACTGCGCCCGCTCTGGGCCCGGCCGTCGGATTTGCGTTTTCTCAGCCGCCAATCACCATTCTTGGAATATTCGAAGCGGTTGGGTTGGGCATGTCATTGCCGTACTTGTTGCTGACTGTCAATCCTAAATGGCTGCGCTTCATACCCAAACCGGGCGTCTGGATGGAGAAATTCAAAGAATCCATGGGCTTCGTTTTGTTGGCTACTGTGGTCTGGCTGGTGAGCGTTGTCGGTGCTCAAGTTGGATCAGGTGGAGTGGAAGCCGTAGGGTTTTTTCTCACAGGTGTTGCATTCGCCGTCTGGGTGACGGCGCGATTCACAGACTTGTCTTCGACAGGGACTCGAAAAGCCGTTGTCTGGTCAGTTTCTGGCGTTATTGTCGCCGCCTGCCTGTACGCTTTTATCCTCTCTCGCCCCGACTTAATGGGAGCACCGGCAGCCGAGACGAATACAGCAAAAACAGCAGTCACCGAATCTGGTATTACGTGGCAGCCTTTTACTATTGAAGACCTTGATAAGAATATTTCAGCTAATAAGACTGTTTTCCTGGATTTCACAGCAGATTGGTGTCTCACTTGCAAGGTTAATGAGCGGACTGTCTTGTCCAGCGCACCGGTCGTTGAGCAATTGAAGGCACTAAATGTGGTGACTATGAAAGCGGACTGGACTCGCAGAGACGCCACCATTTCTAAATTGCTGGCGAAGTTTCAACGCTCCGGAGTGCCGCTCTATGTGGTCTTTCCGGCCGGAAAAGGGTCATCTCCAATTGTTCTGCCGGAAGTGATTACACCGTCTCTAGTTGTAGATAAATTGAAAGAGGCTGGTCCAAGCAAAAGCTGACCAGCCTCTTAGAATTGTTTTTTTGTCTGCCTAGAGTTTTGCGATTGCTTCCAAAACCTTGGCGTTTTCCGGCATTCCTTCATGCACGTATTGAACGACTCCTTCTTTGTCGATCAAGAAAAGAGCGCGGCTGGCTGTGGTTTTGTCTTCACTGACAACGCCATACTTGCGACCCACTTCATGTGTGTGGTCAGCAAGAAGATGCTGTTTTAAATTGAACTTGGCTGCAAAACCTTCGTGGCTCTTGACCGAATCAGTAGAGATACCGAAGACAACGGTATCGGCGCTTTCGAATTTGGAATAGTCTTCTGTGAAAGCGCACATTTCTTTGGTGCATCCCGGCGTGTCGTCTTTCGGGTAGAAGGCCAGAACGACATTTTTCTTCCCGCGGTAGTCCGAAAGGCTGATCTTGCCTTCCGGATAGGATTCACAGGTAAACTCGGGTGCCTTTTCGCCCACGCGGGGCAGCGCGATGGCTTCTTTCGGTGATGTCATGATTACCTATCTCCTTTCAAGAATTGCAAAGGCTAATTGTGTCACCGACTGGTTCAAAGGCTAGATCTTTTAATGTCGAAGTAGACCAACGGTAACGTTACGTTAATCGCTCGGGCGTTGGCGAGTGACACCGGTTTCGGTGGCATAGCAAATGCAACAAGATTGTTCTGCAAATCTGCAGAAGGAAAATATGCGTCCGTACAACTGCGAGTCTAGCCGTTGATGGTTTCTTGGATGGCATCAATTAGCCTGTCCAGCCCACCGATTTCAAATTGATCGGCAAATACTGCCAGGATGCCGACATCAACGTCCGTGAGCACAGTCACCTTGAGCTCGCCTTTCAAATCAGTAAGCAAGACCATTTGTCTGAGCTTGCCGATTTCGAGTTTGTTGGTGCCCAGGTTGCTGGTGCTCAGAAGCGCTGTGGAAAGGACGCCGAGCGTGTCTCTGTCCATATCCGAGCGGGTCGAGGCGGCTATTACAAGACCGTCGTGACCGACGATCAAGCTGCCATATACATTCGGGAAAGTGTCGATGTGATTCAGTAAGGACTGAATGCCTTCACCGCGCGCAGCGCTGATTACTCTGGCTGTAGCAAGATTGGCTCCGATCGTTCTGTGCTCTTCTTCAGCTTTGATGATGCTTTCGACAACGGAAACGTCAAGCAGCAATTTTCCGACCGTCTTCATCGTGCCGACAGAATCTGCCGGCGTGCTCGGCTCTGCAGCAGAACGTCCTGAGAGGCGTCCGAACTCTTTCAGTTCTTTCGGCTTAGCAGGAGTGCCTTCCGCCGGTGGGGCGTCCGGAATGCTGGAAAGATCAGGTCTGGAGAACATCGAAGTCTCTTTGACCGGCTTAGCAAGATCGTTGGGCAATGGGGCTTGAGGAGGAGAAGCTGCAGCAGCTGCGGCAGCCTTTTCTTTCGCCGCTACGACTTCCAATTCGCCGGTGTCGGTGACTGGCTTTTCTTGTTTGGAAGGAGCTTTGCCGACTTCTCTCAGCGCTTCCACTGGTGCTAGATTCGAGAAAATTTCTTCGATGTCGTCATCGACTCCGCCTTGAAATAGCGGCTTATCTTCGTCCTCGTCATCATCGAGTCGACGCGAGGGCAATGTTTTTGCCTTGTCTTCAACCGGAGCATTTGTTGCAGGCGGCTCGAAAGAAAGGTCCTTAACTGGTGAGTTTGCAGCTTCTTCGCGGGCCTTAGCAAAAATCTCGTCGAGATTAGCTTCCGCTTCTTCAACTTGCTTCTTCGCTGCGGGTTCTTCTACGCGTTCACCGACTTCTCTCAGAGCCTCTACTGGAGCCAGCTTAGAGAATATGTCATCGACATCGCTATCGAGGTTATCGTCGAACAGCGGCTTGTCTTCATCTTCTTCGTCGGAAATACGGCGTGAAACTGGCTCCGGCTTCGGCTCCGGTTTGGGTTCCGGTACAGGCTCAGGTTTAGGTTCCGGCTTGGGCTCGGGTTTTGGTTCCGGTACAGGCTCGGGTTTAGGTTCCGGCTTAGGCTCGGGTTTAGGTTCCGGCTTGGGCTCAGGTTTCGGCTCAAACTCGAAGCGCTCGGGCTTAGGCTCAGGTTTGGGTTCTGCCTTAGCTGGCTCTGCTTCAACGCTAGGCATCTGATTCTTAGTGATCGCGCCCATCAGGCGTGATCCGAGATCTTTATGAGCAGGCTGACCGGTGCTTGCTGCTGGTTCTGCAGATGCTGTGCTAGCCGCCGGCTCCGGTGCAATTGTTTCTTCTTGGGAAACGATCGGTCCGCTTTCCATCTGGGTAAGCGGTTCGTCCATTATCGACAAAGGCTCATCGTCAAGCCGGTCGAGAATATCCTTGAGACTTTCTTGATTGCCTTGCTCTTCTTCGCCTCTGTGACCGCCCGTGCCGCTGGCACTGAGCGCTTGCAGTTTGGTAAATGTGCTTGTGCTCTTTCTCTTTTGCGCTTGCAGTCTGGTTGCTGTCGCAGATGCTGCCGATTTTCTTTCGTCGTCCATTTCTTGGACTGGCGATTTCGGAGGTTCTGGCTTGGGAGCAGGTTTTTCGTCTTCTGCATCCAATTTGTCGAGGATGCCGCGCAATTTTGTGGACGAAGTTGCAGCCTTCGCTTTCGTCTTTCCGAGCTTGATTGCGCCTTTTGACTCGGACTGTTCTTCTTTGGTTTCTTCTTCTTCTTCTTTCGTGTCGACACCGGCCGAATAAACGGAGAGCGGCTCCAATCTGAGCAATGCGACTGCAGCTCCGACCCCGAACACGGTACTGACCACTAGAGGCACTATCGGCAAAGTCAGCTTCATGGGAGGCGCGAAGGCAAAATGTTGACCAATCAGGACGCAAACGACGTCCAAGACGAGAATGCTTCCGAATGCGACGCCAGCCACGAGAAACAACTGCTTGACTCGGCAATTTTCAAAACAGATGCGGCTGAAA
This sequence comes from Cyanobacteria bacterium DS2.3.42, assembly GCA_013823055.1. GTDB lineage: Bacteria > Cyanobacteriota > Vampirovibrionia > Obscuribacterales > Obscuribacteraceae > QKMZ01. The sequence continues at coordinate 18,601 of PNLN01000144.1, read as the reverse complement.
AGTAAGGCAGCGCCCATCTGCGCAAAGATTAGAGTGGCAGCATTAACGCTGAACGTAAATTCTTTCCACGGCGACTGAGTTCCTCCGAAAGTGAGAAGGAGGGCAAGCACTATGGCTGCGCTGAACCAAATCCAATTTCGAACGACCAGTTTGTACATTTAAAAGATCGGTCCTTGAGATCTATATGAAAAACTAAGTTCAATATACCCTGCTACACAGCGTTTACGGTGCAAACTGAACAGGTTTGAAGACATGAAATAGCCCCTTGAAAGCGCCCATCCATGATTATCTGTCGCTGTGAGAGGGGTTGGGTCGCTTCCGTCCGCCCGCCTGACCCGCACTGAGCACAATTAGAGCCTTTGCCACGGATACTGCCGAAAAATTCACAGTCAATAAGAATACCCAATTAATCGATAGAACGGGCGCTTGCGAACCGGGTCGAAATCGAACCTCCGAAAACACCGCTGGATTGGCAAGGTCTGAGAGAGCCGCAAATATTGCGGTGATAGCAAGAATGACAAGCGATATCTTGATCGCTTGAACTGGTTTGGCTTCATCATAGAAAAGAAGAGCTGCAGAGAGTGTGAAGCCTAATTCGATGATTAAAAGAGGAAGCAAGGGGACTTCCATTGTGGATGTCGGGAAAAGCTTTGGCAGCCCATAATTGAGCCCGCATACACAGAGGACGAGGGCGGCAAGAAGCGGCCAAGAAGCCCGTAAGGTCAGGCGATGCATCAAATCTCCCCAGATAAACCTAATGGGTGATGGCTTTACAGCCTGAAAGATGCGCCTAGCCTGGATTGCAGACTTTCTCTGATTTTTGCCAGGCGCTTGTCGACCTCTTCTGCCGACAAAGGCTCCTGGTCGCTCAAAAACAGCAATCGATAGGAGAGACTCTTTTTACCGTCACCAAGCTGGAAGAGACTGACCAGGTCGACTTGTCTGAGAGTGCCGCCTGCAGCCGATCGGATACAAGATTCGACTGCGGCGTGATCGAGCCCAGGGTCAACGTCCGCCGTCAGATCGCGCGACAAAGGCTGGGTGGATGGCAGAGGAGAAAACGTCGGGTCGACCGTGATTTTTTGTATCTGATCGATATCCAGTTCGAATACGCAGGCGCGTTCGGAGAATTTCAAACTGTCGGTAAAACCCGGATGCAGCTCGGCTACGAATCCCAAGCGAGTTACTTGTGCTTCATTGGCATTGGCCGTGACGTTGGGATTCTTGGACCAGATAATTTCGCTGGCTCTAAATGGGTGCAGGCATCCCGGCAATCGATTGGAATGGAAAAATTTGACTCGCGATAAATCTACACCAGCCTGGGCTAGCAACTGCTCGACAACACCTTTAGCGCGGTAAAAATCATGCGCCTCTTCGGTGACGGTTTCATATCGGGCAATATCGTTGGGTCCGGCAGTCGGCTTCGACTGCCAGGTGCTTGAGGCACGCTTGCCCATAAGCAAACCCGCCACTTTCGTACGTTCTTCAACGCCCGTTTCGCCGCGCTCTTGCTTTACGTCTTTTGCGTCTTTCTTCAGATAGGTACGTCCGACTTCGAATAGAAAAACGTCTTTGTTGCCATGGTCATAGTTGTAAGCTGCAGTTTGTGCAAGACCCGGAATCAAGCTCTGGCGCAGCACTTCGTGGTCTTCGGAAAGGGGATTGAGTACCGCAACAAGGCGCTCTTCATTTTCGAGAGTGGCCAGACCATGCGGATTGTCATCCGATTTTTTGCTTTCGCTTCTGACTAAGCTGGATATCCAGGCTTCACTCAAACCCGAAGCCAAAAGAGAACGCTTCACGCGAGTCAGAACCTGGTTCGGAACTCGAGGCGGAATCGTGTTGGTCGGCATCGAGCTAGGCAGCTTGTCGAAGCCATAGATGCGAGCAATTTCTTCAATTACGTCTATTTCGCGTGTCACGTCCGATGATCTGAAGCTCGGCACTTTTACGGACAGTTGGTCGCCTTTTGCTTCGGTCGAGAATCCCAGAGGTTCAATTAGCTTTCCGGCCGCATCAGCCGTAATCTCAATATCCAAGAGCTTCTTCACTCTTGGCATGCGCACAGCCACAACAGTTTTTTCCACCGTTTCTTTGCCGCTTTTTGCAAGCTCTGCGTAGCCGGCACTACCTTTAGTGGCGCTGCAATATTGCATTATCAGACTGGCGGCCCGATCGGAGGCGGCAATTACTGATTCGATATCGACTCCGCGCTCGAATCTCAAGCTGCTGTCGCTCGATAGTCCGAGTAGGCGGCTGCCCCGTCTGACGCGTGCTTGTGAAAATGCGGCAGCTTCTAAAGCGACGGTCACTGTGTCGTCAGAAATCTCGGAGCCCTTGCCCCCCATCACTCCTGCTACACCGAGCAATTCGTTTTCACCGGCGATCACCAATACTTCGTCAGTCAGTTTTTGCTCTTTTTCGTTGATGGTGACGATTGATTCGCCGGCTTTTGCTCTGCGTGTTTGAATCAAGTTGCTCTTCAGCTTTGCCGCGTCGTAAGCGTGCAAAGGCTGCCCCATCTCGTGCATCACGTAATTTGTGATGTCGACGATATTGTTGACGGAGCGGACACCGATTGCTTCCAGTCTGCGGACAATTTCTCTGGGTGAAGGTCCGACTTTGAGACCTTCTATATAACGGATGGTGAGAAGCGGGCAATCTTCTTCGTTTTCGATTTTGGTGGATATAGCGTGTTCGGGCTTGATCAGCTTGCCGTGCTTGCTCAAATCAGATGCTGACACCTTCATCGCTCGACCCGTCAATGCGGCCACTTCGCGCGCCAGTCCGATAACAGAAAGTGCATCACCCCTGTTGGAGCGCGAACCGACATTGAGTACCGAGTCCGAACTTAATTCCAGAACCTCTTTGGCGTCGGCACCAATCTTGATGCCATTGCCTTTTATTGAAATTTGTTCCAAATCTGAAAGGATCAATATACCGTCGACGTCATAGCCTTCCAAGCCTAGCTCCGAAGGTGAGCAGAGCATGCCGTTAGACGTAACTCCCCGGATTTCCGATTGTTTGATCGGTAAGGGCGAGCCATCCTTTCTATTGATGACGATGGCACCAGGAAGCGCTACCGGAATTATGTGTCCGACTTCAATATTGGCGGCGCCACAAACGATTTGAACCGGCTCTCCATCTTCCTTTAGAAGAACTTTAGTGAGGCGAATCTTGTCGGCATTTGGATGCTGATGAATTTCGAGAATCTTTCCGACCACCAGCGGTCCTGTGATATTGGCGCCAACCGTCTGAATGTCTTCTACCTCAAAGGCATTCATAGTCAGCTTTTCAGCCACTTCCTCAGGCGATATGCCGGACAGATCGACAAACTCACTCAACCACTCGTATGAAAGCTTCATTGCTCTAACGCCCTTTTGTGTCTCTTAAGATTCCAGGTAAATAGCTGTTTTTGAAACGCGTGCCACTCGAACTTGCAAGCACCTCAAAACTGGCTGAGAAATTTCACGTCATTGGTGAAGAAGTTTCGAATATCGGTGACACCGTATTTCAGCATAGCCAGCCGCTCAACGCCCATGCCAAATGCAAAGCCGCTCCACTCTTCGGGATCAATATCTACGGCTTTGAGAACATTGGGGTCAACCATTCCGCAACCTAAAAGTTCCAACCATCCGCGGTGACCGCAGGTGCGGCAGCCGTCACCCATGCAAAACGGGCATTGGCTGTCCATCTCTGCCGATGGTTCTGTGAATGGGAAGAAGTCAGGACGCAGGCGAGTTTTTAAAGGCTTGCCGAAAAGCAGGCGAATAAACTCGTTGAGTGTCGCTTTCAATTGTCCGAAAGTGACGTCCTTGTCAATGAGCAAACCCTCAACCTGGTGGAATAGTGGGTATTTGCGGGCGTTCACTTCTTCGTTGCGATAGACGCGTCCGGGCGAAATAATCTTGAGTGGCGGTTTGTTGTTTTCCATGACACGAATTTGCACCGTCGATGTCTGGCTGCGCAGCAGGACTTGCGGGCCGACATTGGTGTAGAAAGTGTCTTGCTCATCTCTGGCCGGGTGACTGAGTGGAGTATTGAGGGCGTCGAAATTGTAATAGTCCGTTTCTACTTCCGGCCCTTCGGCAACCTCGTAACCCATCCCATAAAAAATATTGATGATTTCGTCTGTCACCTGCGCGAGTGGATGCAGGTGCCCCTGGGCGATTGCGCGTCCGGGCAAGGTGACGTCGATGCCTTCGTCTTTCAGCCGGGCATCCAATTCACTGCGATATAGAGCGTCTCTTTGCTTTTCTAACGCGCCTTCGACTTCTTGCTTGATCTCGTTGGCCAATTGCCCGACGCGCGGTCTGTCGGCCTTATCGATGTTGGAAAGACCTCGCATGATCGTGCTCAGCGAGCCCTTTTGTCCTAAATACTGAAGCCTGAGCTCTTCCAGCGCCGCCGAAGTGGTGGCCGTGCTGAAATCTTTCAGCGCCTTTTCCTTGAGCTCTCTCAGTTCGTTTTCTAAAGTTTCTACACTCATCAGATTCTTTGCAACCCTCCGGGAGCGCTCAGGCGCCCGCCGATTTTCCAAGTTTCTAACAGTAACAGAAGTGCAAATAAGATTCTGAACAATTGCCCTCAGGTCTTTGCGTTTCTACAACTTCCCGCTGGCCGTCCCGCATTGCTGGCAGTTTTTCGATTTTGATTTGTAGGGGAGAGGCGTCAGTAGGCCCGGCGACGCCATGCATAGCCCCGACGATGCATGGCATCACCCCGACATTTTCAAAACCGAATTTTGAGAACCGGGTAAGCCTTTTAAATGGCGTAAAATTCAAATAGACGTGGCGCTGTAAAGAAAGCTAAATTGAGATTTGGCCGATGACAAAAGATTAGGCAGCGCCCAAAAGACTAAACGGAATCCACAACTACAATCAGGTCTACCCGCTTGGCTAGAGCACGTTTCAGGAGAAAACCTGGATACACGATACCGACTACAAGAGTGTCAGTTATCGTGATTTCGCCGGACAAAAAGATTCTGTTGGTCCGCCACCGTAAAGGGAATCGACAGTATTGGGTATTGCCTGGCGGCCGACTGGAATATGGCGAAACCTTTGCTGAGTGTGCGGTTCGGGAGATCAAAGAAGAGACTGGGCTGGATGTGGAAGTGGTGCGCTTCCTTTTCCTGTCTGAAGCTATAGCCCCTGACCGTTCCAGGCACATTGTCAATGTTTATTTAAAGGCAAAAGAGATTGGCGGCGTTATGAAAGTCGGCAATGAGCCGGTTCTTGCCGGTGTCGACTACATCCCAATTGATGAATTGGAGACGGTGACTCTCTTTCCTCCAGTTTCTGAATACATTTTGAAAAACCTTACCCATGGCGATCCCGACGGGATCGAGTACCTTGGCAATCTTTGGGTGTAGGGGCGAAAGCACGTTGCCAGGGTTGAAATTCACCGCCTGTAACAGCGGGCGACGCATGGCGTCGCCCCTACAGAGCGACGTGTAGTAGAATATTGCCTCTATATGTCGGGGCCGACGTTCTGTTGATGCATAAGCATCCAGCTCATAGGGCGCCCGTAAGGCTATGCGCCAAATCAGAGACATATCGACACGCGCTTTATGAGTTTCGTCTCAAATTGTCGCTTCACCGCCTGGAGGAAAAAATGGCACAGCAACGTGGAATGAAGCGAGCCGCCAAAGTTCTGGTTCGCAAGCAAAAGAAAAGAGTTCAAACCAAAGCAGCAAATATCCGCCGCGTCGAAAGACTGGGCGAAGTTTCTGCCAAAGAAGAAGCTAAGACTGAAGGCTAGAAAGCGCGTCAGTCAGCGGCTAATGAATTTCGAAACCGTCCTTTGCGGGGCGGTTTTTTGTTAGCTGTGATGATCGCCGAACGAGAAAACGATGCCGTTGACGACTACTTCGCTGCCTTGAGCGGCGCCTTGCTGAAGCAACTCGTCAATCACGCCCATGGCGCGCAGCACGTGGAACATGTGTGACAAAGATTCCGGCTCTTTCATATTGGTGACGCCTACAATTCTTTCAACGCGGTCGCCGGTGATATAGAAAACATTTTTCTTGCGCAGGATTTGGAAGGTGTCTTCCGGTCTTTCACTGGCTCTTTCGTCGCTGATTACGATCGTCGGATCCACAAGCTGGGCTGGCGGTTTGGACTGTTCCAATTGGCGGCTGACGACAGCCATCAACTCTCTTACGCCGACTTCTCCTTGCGCCGATATAAGATGAACGCCCAGGAGTTTTTCTTCCTTGCCCTTATATTGTTTCTTCAAAAACTTCTCGACCCTTTGTTTTAGAGCCTCTGCTTCATCGCCGTCCATCAAATCGATTTTGTTGAGTGCCACCAAACGCGGTAGCTCCTTCAATTTGTCGCTAAACAGATCGAGTTCTTGAAGAATAGTTTTCATGTCCTCTTCGAGCGTCTCGGAATGGCTGTCGACCATATGTACGAGCAGGCGAGTGCGTTCGATATGGCGGAGAAAATCGTGCCCCAAACCGATTCCTTGAGAAGCGCCTTCAACCAGACCGGGAATATCTGCCACCACAAAAGCCGTGCCGTTGGGGTCGTAGGCGACGCCCAGGTTTGGCTCGAGCGTGGTGAACGGGTAGTCGGCGATTTTTGGCTTGGCTTTAGAAACGACTGATAAAAGTGTCGATTTGCCGGCATTGGGCAAACCAATCAGTCCGACATCGGCAAGCAGTTTCAATTCCAGCTCGAGTTGCCGCAGGACTCCGGCTTCTCCAGGCTCGCAATAATAGGGCGCGCGCATGGTTGAGGAGACCATCATCGTATTGCCCCTGCCGCCCCGCCCGCCTTCCGCAACAAGCGCCCTTTGCCCGGGAGCGACCAGGTCGGCCACCACCTGCCCGTCTTTCTTGTCCCTGACAAGCGTGCCGACCGGCACTCTAAGGATGAGATCCTTGCCCTGTTTGCCGTGCTGGTTTTTTGAGCGCCCGCGCTCTCCGGCATCGGCTTCAAAAATCGCCTTGAAACGAAACTCTACGAGCGTAGTCAGGTCGTTTGTCGCCTCAATATAGATACTACCGCCGCGCCCGCCATTACCCCCGGCAGGACCCCCCAGAGGCTCGTATTTCTCTCTACGCCAGGCGATGACACCGTTGCCGCCGTCGCCGGAACGCACGCTAATTTGGACGTGATCTATAAATTGGCTCATAAGTTGTAAGTATCAGTGACAGATAAAGGGTTTAGATCTTGACCTGAGATCAAGATCTATATGATTATCAGATCTAGATCTTTTAAAGTAATAGATATACTGAGATCAGTTAAATATTGTCTTTCAGGGGCAAATTGAAAAGATAGAAGAAGGTCTTGAGTCTCCGATAAAAAATATCGGTGAAGAACAGAACTCTTTGGTCTTAGTGGTGAGGAGGAACATCCATTGGAAGAGCGTATCACCGTTCATGAAAAGGCTCGAGGCGAGACTATAAACGTCTACATCGGCGAGTATCGCGGCACCAGATATCTGCATATCCGCGAATGGTATCTCGATAAAGATCAAGAAGAGAAGCCGACCAAAAAGGGTGTGGCACTACCGGTGGAGAAATGTGAAGCGCTGAAAGATGCGATTCAACAGATCGGACCGTCTGACGGATCTCTTGACGAAAGAGTGACCGTACACGAAAAAGCCCGTGGTGAGTCGATCAACGTATATGTTGGTGAGTATCGCGGCACCAGATATTTGCACATTCGCGAGTGGTATCTCGATAAAGACCAGGAAGAAAAGCCGACCAAGAAGGGCGTTGCCATTCCTATGGAAAAGGTAGAAGCCCTTACCGACGCCATCGACCAGTTGGTGCCGGCGGAAAAAACTGAGAAGGCTGAAAAAGCAGAAAAGCCAGAGAAGAAAAAGAAATAGCTCGGCTTACGGGAATCCCCACAACTTGATCAATTCGCTAAGACCTCATTCAGTCTTATATCGATTGCACGGGATTTGCTTTTCCCTGGCTTTGTCTTCCCTGTCTGCAATTAGCGCTGCCTCTTGCGCCGAGCTTTCGCTTTCCTCCTCCTCCGCAAAGCAAGGACAACCGATAGAGGTTATCTATACGACAGAGACCGCCGAAGAGTCTCCGACTTTTACTTTCGCGCGACAGACTTATAAATTGTTTCCATCTCCAGGCGCTCAAGGCGAAGGAGATGGCAAACATATATACAAAGCGATTCTTTCACCGTCGTTAGAGCTGGACCCCGGGGTTTACACTCTTAAAAATGACAATTCTTCGGTCAAGTTGAAGGTTCTGGACGGCAAGTTTCAAATGCGGTATTTGACTCTTCCTAAGTCCAAGGACAACTTCAATACTTCACCAGGCGAGGAAGAAGCGGTCAATGCTGCTAAGGAGACGCTATCTCCCCAGCGCCTATGGTCTGAGAACTTCACTCGACCTTCCAAGGCGAAAACTTCGACGCCTTTTGGAGTGCGGCGAACAGTCAATGGCAAGTTTCTCAAAGACTACTTTCATTCCGGCTTGGATTTTGCCGGATACCAGGGATCACCGGTGGTGGCAACTGCTCCGGGCACTGTGGTCATGGCGCGCACTGGTTTCAAGCTCCACGGCAATTGCATTGCCATCGATCATGGACAGGGAATAGTTTCGTTCTATATTCATTTGAAGAAACTGAATGTGGTGCAAGGACAGCAGGTCAAAGCAGGCCAATTGATCGGTCAGGTCGGCCAAACAGGTCGCGCAAACGGTCCCCATCTGCACTTCAGCATCTATTGCAATAAGGCGGCCAGCAATCCAAATTCCTGGTTTGCAAACGCTATTAAATAGGTTGGGGAAATTTTCGCGTCTCAATGAAACATAATCGCATGGCATCACGGGCGATGCTATTTGAAATGAAACATAATCATATATAAAAGAGCCGCCCGGAGGCGGCTCTTAACTGATTCACGAGTATGTCTTAGTATCCGTTGTTAGCTGTCTATATGGTCGTTGCCTTGTTCCAGAAAGCGTCCTTGATTGCCTTGGAGGACGTCGATTCCGAATTGATTACCACCGAGGATGGTGCAAACAAGAACACACCTTCACCGATGCGTTGCTGATGCCCGTCGATGGCGTGGCAGGCGCCAGAGAGGAAATCGACCACACGCTGGGAGTTTTCGTTGTCCAGCATGTGCAAATTGAGCAACACGGATTTGCGTCCGCGCAGGTGCTCAACGATGTCGATCGACTCTTCAAACTGACGCGGCTCAATGACCAATACTTCACTGGCTGCTTGCGCACTTGGGTGCGTAACAACCGAACTGCCGTAATTGCTCGAAGGCTGTCTGACTGGCGGTTTTACCGCGTCCATCGGTGCCTTGTCCAATGCCAGCTGTCCATTTGTCGCATAAACTTCGTCAGTAGTATCGAATAAATCTTCGAAATCTTCTCTGTCGTAGTTGTCTGCCGGTCCGAACCAGAAACTTTTTAGCTTTGTAACTATGCTCACTACGTCCCTCCTTACCCTCTCGCCGAAATAACTTGCTTACCCTTCCCTTATCCAAAATCCGCTTGTAGCGGGGTTTAAACTTGAAATATCGCTCTGCCCAGGCGGACCATCGTTGATCCTGCTTCTACCGCTTCCAACCAGTCTGCCGACATACCCATCGAAAGTTCTTTCAGTTCGATCGAGTGTTCTTTCGCCAGCTCGTCACGCAGATTTCTCAAACCGTTGAAGCAGTCGAACCATGTGTCACGGTCTTCGATCAGGGGCGAGATGGTCATCAGCCCTTCGATTTTGATATTGCTCAGACTTAGCAATTCGGCCATCTCTTTCTTCAACGTCTCTGGGGTGTAACCAGATTTAGTATCATCAGACAATATCTTAACTTGTAAAAGCACAGCTTGCACCATATTTTTTTTGGCCGCTTCCAAAGAAATTTCAGAAGCGAGTCGAAGTGAATCTACCGAGTGGATAAGCTGGAAATATCCAACGGCCTTTTTCACCTTGTTGGTCTGCAAATGACCGATAAAATGCCAGTTGCAGTTGGTGGCAATACTGTCCGGCAATTTGCTGCGCCGATCGATGGCATCCTGGATCCTGTTCTCACCAAATTCGGTGACACCATTCTCGAATGCTTCTTCGATTTGTGTAAGCGAAGCGCTTTTCGCTACTGCGATGAGGGTGACTTTGTTGCCGCCCATGGCGCCTCGGATACGAGCTAGGTTGCTAGCCACACTCATGCCTTCCTGGGGAAGCAATGCGATTTGAGTTGCTCAAACTCGCCGACCTCAATCAATGCTGACACTATAAAAACGCCTACTATTAAGCCTCGCAACACCCTGCTTTGTCAAGTCAAACAGCGAATTTTTCTGGAAATTCTCTTCATCGTAAACAAGTGTTTTGATACCACAGGCGCACCATTTCAAGTACTGAGTAGGAATTGAAAACCCTGTCAGAGTAAGCATTTGCTGGTTTTGGTATAGCGTTGGTATCGCTGTTGTATATGCGCTTGTTGGTAGTATCTCCAGTGGTGCGCATTGTGGGTGGTATCACTACCATTTTTTATTGCTTAAAGATTGCTTCTAGGTTGCTTCTATATCGCGCATTGCACTAACAATGGCAGCAGCAGCGACCGCCGCCGTCTCGGATCGCAAAATCAATTTTCCTAATGATGCGAAGGTTAGACCTGCTTCAGCTGCCCTCGAGAGCTCGGCTTCCGTAAAGCCTCCTTCCGGACCAAGGCAAAGCGATATATTTTTTTGCTGATTTCCGTTAGCTCTCTCGTAGGAAAGAAGCATGGATAGATGGGGGCATTCGTTGCGCTCTGCCAATATGTAGTGCAGATCGCCTGGACATTTTTCTGACTCACTCAACTCGCAAATCTCTTTCAGGTAGTCGCTAAAGTTTTGCGGTGCAACCACCTTTGGTATCGCATATCTTTCCGATTGCTCGGCTGCTTCTCTAACTATCGCTTGCCAACGCTCTTTCTTGACATTGCGTTCTTTGCCGTCTTTCTTCTTGCCATCCTCGCCTGATTTTTGAACGGTTCTCTGAGTAACGATTGGAACGATGGTGGTGGCGCCCAATTCGGTAAGTTTTTCTAGTGCCCATTCAAAGCGGCTGGGTTTTATAAGCGGCATGGCCACAGTCAATTCGACGTCGCGCTCATTTGATTTTGTTTCCTTCCGCTCAATGACAAGCTCCACCGAAGCCTTGTCCTGGCGCTCTATGCGGCAGTGAAAGAGACTTCCTTCGCCGTTAAGCAAGATTACGCGCGCGCCGACGCCCAGTCGCAATACCCTGGCTATTTGATGAACCAGGTCGGGATCGTCAATGCGGGCTGCCGAGACGTTCTCGTCTATTTGTTCTGCTTGGATGAAAAACCTTGGTATCTGCATCTATTTGATATAATCTCTGCCTACTTGCATAGCATAGTCCTAGAGACACCCTCTGGGTAGTTTTCAGGGGATGTACCCGCGCAAGGCTCACACGGTGAAGGTGGATCCGGTCATATGGACTTGAAAGAATGGTTTGCGTCGCGCAAAAAGCAACGCGAAGCCGAAGAAGTCAAATTACCGCTGGCGACTGATGAATATTGCGCCTTGTGGAAGCAGTGTTTTCAGTGCAGAGAGCTGCTCTACACCAGCCAGTTGCGCGAGAATTTGCATGTTTGCCCGAAGTGCCAGTATCACTTTCGTATCGGCGCCATGGAGCGCCTGGAGCAGCTGATCGACCATGGTACCTTCCACGAGCTGGATGCCAATCTCGAATCAGCCGATCCGCTTAACTTTGTCGACACCGATTCTTATGTGAAGCGGCAGGTGGAAGCCTCGCGTAAATCAGGTCTGACCGAAGCCGTGATTACGGGCGAAGGGGATATCGAAGGCGAAAAAGCCTGTGTGGGCGTCATGGACTTCGGACATTTCGGCGGTTCTATGGGCTCGGTGGTCGGCGAAAAAGTCGCCCGTATCACTGAATACGCCACAGAAAAGAAGCTTCCACTCATCCTTATCTCTTCTTCCGGCGGCGCACGCATGCAGGAAGGAATCTTCTCTCTCATGCAGCTGGCAAAGACAAGCTCTGTATTGAAGAGTTTTTCGGATTCCGGAGGCATGTATATTTCAATTCTGACCGAGCCTACCTTTGGTGGCGTCACGGCCAGCTTCGCCATGCTGGGTGACATTATCATTGCCGAACGTGGGGCACGCATTGGCTTTGCCGGCAGACGAGTAATCGAGCAAACAATCCGCCAGAAGTTGCCCGCCGACTTCCAGACGGCAGAATATCTACTCAAGCACGGTCAGGTAGACATGGTTGTCGAAAGAGCGGAAATGAAGAAAAAGCTGGCGTTCATAATAAGGTTTCACTCCGGCAGCAAGTCCAAGCCCCAGAGTGCTCCGCCCAGACCCAAAGCCGCAACCAGATAGAAGTCGTTCAAGCCCCGAATTCATTTTTAGCCGTTAGAGGTGTACGTTGACAGAAAAGAAGCCGATTCCTCTGGAATTCGAAAAGCCGCTGGAACTTTTGGCGCAGCAAATCGACGCGCTTGAAAAACAGATTGGCGAACATCCTGAGCTGGAAAATGATATCGATCGCTTGAAAGAACAGTACGAACAGCTGCGCCGTTCCCTCTATTCTAATTTGAGCGCCAGCGACCACCTGGCCATTGCCCGGCATGCACAAAGACCTTATACAAGGGATTACTTTGACCGCTGGGATCCAAATTGGGTGGAATTGCACGGCGATCGCAAAGGCATGGACGATGCGGCAATGGTGACCGGGCTTGTTCACATGGGCGATTTCAAAGTCATCGCAGTCGGCACGCAGAAGGGTCGCTCGCTTAGAGACAAACAACAATGCAATTTCGGCATGCCTCAACCAGAAGGCTACAGGAAGGCGCTGCGCCTGTTCAAACACGCCGAAAAATTCGGACTGCCTGTAGTTACTCTTATCGATACGCCGGGAGCTTATCCAGGCATGGCGGCTGAGGAACATAACCAGGCCGAGGCTATCGCCGTGAATTTGTTCGAACTGGCCGGTTTGAAAGTGCCGGTAATCGCAATCGTCACAGGCGAAGGCGGCTCTGGTGGTGCGCTTGCCGTAGGCGTCGCCAATCGCATCATGATGCTCGAGCACTCCGTTTATTCAGTGATCTCTCCGGAAGGTTGCGCATCAATTCTCTGGCGCTCAGCCGACAAAGATAAAGATGCCGCACGAGCAATGAAAATAACAGCAAGAGAAATTCTTGAACTTGGTGTCATCGATGAAGTGATCGCAGAACCTTTAGGTGGTGCGCACCATGACTATGATGTGGCTGCTGCCAATTTGAAAAAGGCAATCATAAAACAGCTGGAAAAACTGATGGCCATGTCAGGCGACGCAGTGCGCGCAGATCGCCAGAAAAAATTCAGAGAAATCGGCGCTTTTCACGAAGCGACAGCCTAGGTCTTAGCTACTTTTTTTTTACGCTATCTTGCTGCGACCGGCGATATTGCCTGAGTAGTTTTTTGATCTCTCTTGCGTCGGCCGTCTTCGGCGGAATCTTGTTGAGCAGAGAAATTGCTTCCGGATACCTCTCGTCACTGGCATAGCTCTTCGCTACCTTTAGATAGAGACTGTTGATCTTATCCATTTGCGGTTTGGGCAGTTTGCCCTTCGAGTCTTTCTTGATGAATTCGATGATCGGCAGTGCTTCGTCTTCTTTGCCGTTTTTGATCAGAGTTTCGGCATCGGCAATCGTCTGCGGTTTGCGAACCGGGGTAGTCTTGCTGGTCATGGCACCATTGGCATATACCAATGCCACCGCCACTAGCACCACACCAACAAGCACCGGAATGCCGATGCTCATAATCTTGCCCATGTCGAAAGAGCTGCTTGCTTTTCTGTATTGAGCTTGTTTTGCTGGCTGTCTTTGATTGGCTGCCGAGCTTTTAATCGCTGTGGCACTCAATTCGTGATATTCGCCCGAAGAGCGCTGCTGCAATTCTTCCAGTGCGCGAGTAGCCAGATCTTTTGTATTTGGCTTGGGAGTCGTAATGAATTCACGACTGTCTTTGTCATGCTCTTGCGTTCTTCGTATAGAAGCTTGTCCGCCGAAATCTTCGCTTGTGGCCAGTGGGCCCGGCTGCAGAACGGGCAAGGGTTGGGAGACTGCCAGATTGTTCGGGGCCGGCTGTTTTGCGGCCTCAGTAATTGCAGAGGCCAGATCGTCCATGTCCTGGTAGCGATCGTCAGGGTTCTTCGAAAGGCACCGCGCCACCACGCGCTCCAGCATCTCTGGAAATTGCAGATCAGGACGCACTTTGTTGATTGGTGTGGGCTGGTCGGTCAAATGCATGGCCATGACTTTGGCCAGCTCGTCAGACATAAACGGTACTGTGCCGGTCAAAGTTTCATAGATGACTATGCCGACTGAATAAATGTCGCTGCGATGGTCTACTTTGCTGGACGTGCACTGCTCCGGACTCATGTATGTGGGGCTGCCGCAAACTGTTCCTGTGCGAGTGATTTTGGCAACGTCAGATTCTTCTTGAACCAGTCTGGCAATACCGAAGTCCACAACGATGGGGAACATCTTTTGCCCGCTGCGCTCTACAAGCACCATGTTTTCCGGCTTGACGTCGCGGTGCACAACGCCCTGTCGATGCGCTTCTCCAAGTGCCGCACAGACTTGCGCGAGAATAGGAATGCCTTCTGCCATCGGCAAAAAGCCGCGATCGGCAATCAACTCGGAAAGCGGCGTGCCGCGCAATAAGTCCATGGCGATGTACGGGCGCCCTGTTTTAGGCAGGACACCGAAATCGTAGATAGTGATGATATTGGGGTGGCTGAGCCGGCTGGATGCCTTTGCTTCCTGCCTGAAGCGTTTGATAAATTCTTCGTCGGATACCAGGTAATCGTGCAGTACCTTGATGGCCACTTCGCGTCCGATAAGTTCTTGAATCGCCTTATAGACGGTACCTGCCGAACCCTGCCCGATTACCGATTCAATGCGATAACGACCCTCGACGACCAGACCCAGGAGCGGATCTTCGCCGACAGTAACCATAGACGAGCCATCACGCGGGCAAATATCCTGCCCGTCGCTAGCTGTCTGGAAATTGCAGATCAGACAAAGCTTCATGCTTAGGTCCGAAAAGGGGATACCGGGTTTTGGGGTGCCATGGTAAAGGGGCGCGAACGCCATTTCGCTGGGCACAAGGGACACTAGCCCTTATATTACTTTTAATTACCACAGATACTCTCTCGCAAACCTAATATCCCAATTCGTCTTAATATCATGACTTGTCTTTTCGGATTATCGGAAGGCGCGATATAACGCGCTCGATTTACTAGCAACAAATTGGAAATCAAGTTGGTCAACAGCAAACCTATGCAACCGGCACAGCCGAATCACACAAATTCGGAATCGTCAGAAAACAAACCTGACGGTGGAGAAAAGAAAGCAGGAAAAATGGCTCTGCTTTTGATATTTTTCACCGTCTTCATCGACCTGGTTGGTTTCGGTTTGATCATTCCGGTCTTGCCTACCTACGCTCAACAACTGCACGCCAGCGAATGGGAAGTCGGTTGTTTGATCGCCTGCTATTCAGTGATGCAATTTCTCTTCACCCCCTTCTGGGGGAGGCTTTCAGACAAGGTAGGCAGGCGCCCGATTTTGCTCGTCAGCCTTGCCGCTTCTGCGCTTGGTTACTTGATCTGGGGCTTTTCCAGTTCTCTTGCCATGCTCTTTGTCGCACGTGCTGTGGCCGGTGCCGGCAACGCCAACATCGCCGTTGCACAGGCTTATGTAAGCGACGTCACCACGCCTGAAAATCGAGCTAAAGGAATGGGCCTTGTCGGTGCGGCTTTTGGACTTGGTTTTGTTTTAGGGCCTGCAATCGGCGGCTTTTGCGTAGGCATGGGTCTGCAGGCAATCGGTTTCATCGCTGCCGGTTTGAGCCTGCTTGATCTGGTTCTCACCATCTTTCTGTTGCCCGAGCCACCAGTCCGCAGCAATGCTGCCACTGAGCGTTTTTCCAAAGACAAAAACTTCTACTTCAACACCATCAATGATCCCAAGCTGCGCACATCGCTTCTGATCTTCTTCATCTCGACTTTCGCTTTCGCCAATATGGAAGCGACAATTGTCATGCTGACGCACAAACAATTTCAATTCACAGCCGAGCAGAACAGCTGGATGTTTACCTATATCGGATTGCTGATCGTCTTTGTGCAAGGTGGAATGATCCACCGCCTCACCAAGAAATATGGCGAGAAAAAACTGATCGGCGTAGGCAGCATCATGGTGGCAATCGGCCTGGTCCTGACGCCCATTACAGCCAATCTCTGGGTTTTGGGACTGGCGCTTTTCTTCCTTGCCATAGGCTCCGGCTTGAACAATCCCGCCAACCAAAGCATGCTCTCGAAATTGGCTCCGGCTGAGAGAACCGGCGGTGTTCTGGGGGTTGGACAGTCGCTTTCCACCCTGGGCCGAATTGTCGGACCGATTGTTGGCGGCTTCACTTTTCAGTATCTTGGCATGTCAAGCCCGTATTACATCGGTGCGGTAGCAATGGTGGTGGCATTTATTTTGAGTCTAAAATTGCCGGACCCCGCAGCCTGAGAACGCTGACAGCAAGCGGATGCAGGCGCGAAAATCCCGAATAAGGTTTTTGCGATGGCGGAAAAACCCAGGGGCTTTTGCTTTGAACATTTATTAAAACGTGTTATAGTCTTTCTAGACGTATTTGATGTGGGGCCTCGCTGCCGAACATCAAAGGATTCGAACTTGAGTGTGTCCGCTGGATCTTCAGCATCACGGGAACCATTTCCACGCTCACCGGTCCTAATACGAAAAGCTTTAGAGAGCTAAGCTGCTGCTGAAATCGCAAGATTGACGATTCAAACCGTAGAAATCCGAGAATTCAAAAAAGCAGTGGGGCTCGAGGAAACCCGTTAGACAAACACGAATTTTGGTCGATTCAAAATGAATTTGACACCAAGATTTTTAAAACAGAGAAAAGAAGAAGATGGAAAGAGAATATAAAACCGCCGCCAGTACGGCTAGCAAGAATTTTCAAGAAGTTCAGAAGCGCTACAAAGAAGAATTGAATCGCTACCAAAAGCAGATCGAAAAGTCTAAAAGAAAAGTCGAAATCGCACGTAAATAGCTCTCGCAAATTGTTCTAGTTTGCCTTCGCAGTCGATATTTTCTTCCCGTTTTCGGTATAAATATAGATTCATGAGGCAGGAACAAAAGACACGAGACGAAAGAGCGAAAGCTCGCAACGGAGGCTCCTCGGACGATCCCTTGCAAGCCGCCAACGCTCGCCGTCTTTGGCAGAGCCCCCGTATCGAACAGATACTTTTGCCGTACACATTGCAGTCCACGCAAGCGCATCTGCGCATGCTGGGCGACTGTTCGCTCGTCGATCCGGAGATCGCAATTGCGCTTTCCACTGCAGTCGGCGAACTCAGGCAAAAAGTCGAAGATGGTGAGTCTATCCTCGACAAAGACGATCAAGACGTTCTGTCTGCGGTCGTACGTCATCTCAATGAAACAGTCGGCTCGCATGCAGATGCGGTCAGACTGTTTTCTACGCCGCGCGAACAGCATTCTATAGACATGCGCCTCTGGATGAGAGACACCGCGCTGGAGACGTCGGCAAGCATTGCACAGTTGCGTTTCACGCTGCTCAATCTGGCTGAGATTCACAAAGAGACGATGTTGCCCACTTATGTGCACCTCAAAAAGTCTCGTTCAATATCACTGGCGGATTTCTGGCTTACTTATGAATTGCGCTTTGCCCGCGACTTCAAACGTCTGGAAGAACTGAGAAAGAAACTTGAAACATTGCCTCTCACCGAAACCGTTCAACTGTCTACCGGCACAGTGATTGAAAGGCAGAAAATCGGACAGTACCTTGGTTTTTACACAATCATTGAAAACAATCTCGATGCTGCAACCGACCGGGATTACCTCATGGAGTTTGCTGCATTTGCTTCAATCCTGAGCGTGCACATATCGCAGCTTTCCTCCGACCTGATGACCTGGTCGACCCAGGAATTCGGTTTTGTGCGTCAGACAAGAGCTTTCAATTTCTACGATCAAGAAGTTTCCCACAAACGCAGTCAGGAAGTGCTTGCTGTTCTAAGAACGCGTCCTGCTGCGGTTTTTGGTGACCTGCAGGAAACACTTTCGGCCATGAAAGGTTTGTCCATCAACTACAGCCAGGATTTCGAAGAGTGTGTCCCGGCGGCAATTGATATTTCCGACAATATCAATTTCCTCATCGATCTCTTAATTGCATTCTTGCCTAATTTGGAATTCGATGTGGACGTCTTGAAAGACGCATCCAACCCGGTAATCATCTCGGGTGAGTCGGCAATCGAGTTTCTCGTTGCTCGTGGAGTAGATCGAAGAAAAGCTGAGAAGGCCGTGGAAGATTTAATTGAATACTGCAAGGCAAGGCACAAACAGCCGTCCGACATGACCATGAATGAATGGTCGCAATTCTCGATGTCTTTCGACTCCGGCATCTATGAAGCGATTGCCAACACTGAGATGGAGCAGTCCACCAGCTACGGTTATGAATGGCTGGTACCGGACATAGTGCGCAAAACTATGGAAAGCATTGAGAGTGCCCGCCTCTTGGTTGAAGACGACATGACCACTTTGACTGCACCTGAATTGCTTATATAAGCTTGCT
>PNLN01000257.1 GCA_013823055.1 Cyanobacteria bacterium DS2.3.42 | reverse complement strand
TGGGTACTCTCATTGATTGCCCAGCCTGCAATGATCAATGCGAGTGCGACTCGCATCATCTGCAGACCTATCCATAGAAAGCTCGATAATGCGTTCATGTTGCACCTCATTCATTAGAAGCTGGCGCCAAACTACGTGAGCGCCTGAGGGGCTCAACGAAAGCGGCAAAGTCTTGGGACGAATTACGGGCAATGCAGAATTCTGAACTGTACCGATTCTAAGCGGCCTCTTGACAACTGGGTCTAATCATAACAGAGCCTTTATCTTTGGCTTTCGGCGGAGGTTCGCTGTCTTCCTATAAATATGGCAAATAACCTAACTTCTCTGCTTCAGCTCGGTCTAGTTTTGCTTTCTCTATGTCGCCGAGCTTTTCATGCAACTCACCGCGGAACCAGTATGCTTCCTCATCAAAACGATTTATTGAAATAGCTTTATCGAGATAAGCGAGGGCCTCGGTAAGCCTTCCATTTCGAATAAGCGCAAGACCATGGCTCGCCAGCACAGCAGGCTTTTCAATCAAGGCTATCGCTAGAGTCGTGTTTTCGAGCGCGGACTCGTTTTTGTTTTGGAGAAGGTCCAATCGAGCTTGAATGCAATGTTTAGTTGCTACGTAGTAAGGAGTCTTGCAATGATTGAGTAAGTTCAGATCGTGCTGCGCTGAGTCGAAGTCGGCCAATCTGCAAAAGATTTCTGCTCTTCTGGAGTAAACAAAGGGAGAATGATGGTGCACTTTTGATGCTGCTGTCAGGTTTTCTATTGCTTCTTCGAATCTTCCCTTTCTTGCTGAAATTTCTGCTTTTAGAAAATAGCAAGCAGATTCAGTATCAGAAGAAAGCATGCTTAATGCAGCATTACAGTCGCTTTCGGCTTGATCTAAATTGTGAGTTGATAAATGAGCGCTTGACCGTACTAAATAAGCAAGCGGAAGTCTCACACCTTTCTCGATTGCAGTACTGGAGAGCAAAATTGAATTCTCGAATTGACCTTTTGCTCCATAGACCAGGGCTGTATGGATGAGGAGAAATGAATCAGTGGGAAACCGCTTCATTGCAGATTCACACAGTCTTTGTGCTGTATCGTAATCTCCGTGTTTTAACGCGTATTTAATGTCATTCTCATAACCAAACCTGACCGTATACCAGATGATTGTAATGACCATGCACCCTGCAATTTGCAGCGTCAAATCACTGTCAAATAGAATAGTGAATCCCACGAAAGCCAGGCACAGGATAACGGGCAGAAAGTGCGAGTATTCTCCTGTAAGGATGGGCTTTAGCATATAAGGTCCTTCGGTTTATAGATACGGCACGTATCCATTTCTCAGCGCTGTTTCTCTATCTTGCTCGGCTTTTCTCGTGTCGCCCTTCTTTTCTAGGGCCTCAGCACGGAAATAGTGCGCTTCGATGTTTGCTAGCGGTGGCGCTTCCGTGTTGCTAATCACTTTGTCGAAGTTGGAAATAGCTTCGTCAACCCTGTCGTTTCGCAGCAACATCAATCCGTAGGTCGTGAGCAGCCCACTGTCTGGTGCAAGCAGTTCCGTGGATTGTCTAGCCAACTCCAATGCCTTTTCATTTTCTCCGCGAATCAATAGGATTCTGGCTCGATTGCTGAGCACGTATGCTCGAACTTTCGGATTGTCGTTGCCTTCAATCTTGGCCAATTCTGACTCAGCTCTTTCAACCATACCGAGTTGCACGAAGTAATAGGCAAGATTGATGTTGAGAAATGGCGGTGTGAGTTTCTGCGTTTCAAAAGCAGTTTCCATCGACTTTAGAACAGCCTTGTACTTGATCTTCTCTTCTGCTAGTTGGTCTGGCGTAACATGCCTCGCGGTGGCGCCTTCGACATTCGCTGCGGATGCTTCGATCAGGTTTTTCTGTTGCTCTAGATAATAGTGGACAATCGTTTTTGTTTGTACGACGTAAGCCTCTGGAAGCCGTTCTCCGCGTTGAATTGCCTGTTCTACATACTCTTCTGCCTTCTCGTATTGTCCGAGAGACTCATAGGCGCTCGCTATCTTGACCAAGAGGAATGTGTCATCCGGAAAGGACTGCAGCGCCTTGAAGCAAACGTCCACTGCTTGTTGATATTTGCCGCCTTTGAGCAATTGATTGACTTGAAACTGATACCCGAAGCGATAGATGCACCACAATGGAATTAGCACAAAGAGTACAAGAATCGTGTAAATAATCGGCGTACCTGCTATGAATGAAATTACAATCCAAACGACAGCAAGACTTATGGGCATCAGATGCGACAGATTGCCTTTGATTAATCGCTCAAGAAGCGGTTTTTGAGGGCGCTTTTGTATGTTGTTGGAGTTGCCGTTTTGCGGTGATTCGTTCATTTATTCCTACAAGTATGGAATGTATCCATAATCAGTCGCGACCTTTCGATCCTGTTTTGCTTTCTCCTCATCACCAAGTTTTTCAAACAGTTCCCCGCGAAACCAAAAACCTTCCGCGCAATAAGGATCAGTTTTGATCACGAGATCAAGCTCATTCTGCGCTTCTTCATTGCGACTATTTTTGATCAGCGCAAGTCCATAGGTAGCTCGAACGTCGGTTTGACTGGGGCGTTTTTCTAGCGCACGTTCTGCATGTTTTAACGCTAGTTTTTCGTCATTCTGAAGCAGGCACAATCTCGCCTGGTGCATGAGCATGCACGCCTCATCAAAGTCGTTCTCAGGTTCCACTTTATCCAGGTTTGCCTGCGATTCCTTTATATCTCCACATTGTGCCCAAAAATGCGCGAGGTTGAGATAACATTCCTGTTTTCTTGGAACCTCATCAAGTAAGCGCTTCGTATCAGCAACTGCAAGTTCTGCTTTTCCGAGCCGAGCATTTATGTATGAGCGCACGATTAGACCAAATGGAATTTCTTCCTTTGATAGCGTCTCGAACGCATCTTCGCATAACTTGTTGGCTTCTTCTACTTTGTACATCGCTTGCAGTGCGTAAGCCTTGTATAGATTTGCGCCTTTGAGATGCGGGAACGTTTCCAGAACAGCATCTACATCCTTGAGTGCTTCATCATACTTGTACTCATTTGTTAGTGCGATGGAGCGAATGAGACGTGGTGCTGGATGTGTGTGCCCCAGCTCAATTGACTTGGTGCAATCAGCGACTGCTTCGCTGTAATTGTGCAACCCACAATTCGCCATGCCTTGAAGAAGATAACAGTTTTTCAAATCTGCGTTCAGCCGAATTGCAATATTCACCCTCTTAAGTGCTTCTTCAAATCGGTAGAGGTTGGTCAGTGCAAGAGCGCAATTCGCCTGTGCATTTGCATCATTTGGATTTTTGGCTGTCTCGCGCTCGCAGATTTCCAGTAGTGTTTTCCAATCCTGATTCTCAATTGCCTTAAACGTCGGGGAGCTGGGTGAACAGCGTAGAAAGATAGCGACTCCAATTGCGAAAACAGGCGCTACAAAATAGCTCCATATCGGTAGATGCAGAACAACGCACATGCCGGAGCAGCATATGATCACCGCGATCAAGGCTTTGATCATTTGCCATTCGAAAAAACTGATTCCCGACATTAGTGTGCGCCTGTATCATTAGTACGGTATATAGTCAGTTTGTCCATCAAATCTTATTCGCGAGCAAGCTGTAACTTCTGCCCTCGCATTCGAATTTATCCACAACCTGCATGCCAAGCTTGTTTATGTGGACTGTCAGCGAGTGTGGGTTGGCATCATCAACGAAGCAAATCGATACTTCGAAGGCCTTTCCTTCGGTAGCAAAAAAGTGACTGTAGAGTTGTTCGAAAATTCCTTTGCCGCGCTCTGCCTTCGCGATGCAGATTGGACCAGTGATGACGA
This sequence comes from Cyanobacteria bacterium DS2.3.42, assembly GCA_013823055.1. GTDB lineage: Bacteria > Cyanobacteriota > Vampirovibrionia > Obscuribacterales > Obscuribacteraceae > QKMZ01. The sequence continues at coordinate 19,990 of PNLN01000257.1, read as the reverse complement.
GCTTGTACTGTGAAAGTGGTTTGCCTTCATAAATGATTGATTGCGTTCGTTCACCAATCAGTCTGAGCAATTCTTTGCCCTGGTGAAGCGCGAGCTGCGAAGTGCATAAATACCCGGCGACTTTTCCGTTCTCCTCCGCCACGATGACGGCCACATCTCGGTCAAAACTCCTGAAAGCGGCAGCAGTGAACTCGCCCTGCACAAATCCGCCTTTGAGGTCGGAATCTGGAACCTTGCCCAGCAGGTTTTCGTTTTGGATGGCAATTACCTGGTCGATGTCGGAATCGTTCATCCGGCGGCACTTTATGGACATCTCTCGCTTTTGCTCCCTGGTCTCAGTTTTACCCTGGATGCCCATTATCTCCCACTGGCAGGTGGTTCGGGCTGCCCAACATTAAATCGCGCAGCGGACCGAAACTTCTTTTGGGGCGGCGTGTATGTGCAATTGGACGCGGCGGAGTCGAAATGCTGGGAGGCATGGGAAAAATGAATAACCGTGAGACTGACGAAAACAAAAAACGCCCGTTGAGTAAGAAAACAGGGCTGGTGCTCGCAATTGGAGCCGGTGCGATGGTTGTGGGTGCACCATTTTTCGCCCCTGCGCTGGCTGGTCCGCTTAATAGTGACAGTTTGGTGGACCCGGAGTGGGAAGGTGCGGTACGAAAGCATGTTGAGAAGCGCTTCTTCAATCTGATTGAAGCGACAGATTCTCAGAAAACCCAACTGGATGACCTTTTCAAACACCAGGTGGAAGGCAATCGCCAGACGCGTGAGCAGGTGAAAAAGGGCGCGGTTGAGGTTGCGCAGCTTATGGCTGACGATGCAGCGTCGGACGAGCAGATTAAAGCCAAGGTTCAAGAAATCCGAAAAATGCGAGAGCAATTGATGGACAGTCGTGTGGATACGGCGCTCAAGGTTCGTGCCATCTTGACTAAAGAGCAGCGGAAGATTGTTTCTGACAAAGTTATCGGCTTCATTAGCGGTAATCAGAGACGTTTCCTCCTTCGCTCCATGAATTAGACGGTTGAGCCTGTCACAAGGACGGGAAAAATGCTAGAGATTTGTTCACCAGATCCTATGACCAGGAAAGTGAAAGACAGGCTTTCGAACTACCAAGGAGCCGCCGCCCTGTTTAGCAGACTTAGAGCAAAACAGATTGATGACAGCCTTGACGACGCAAGTTTAGTCAAGGCTTGTCTCAACGGCGAACAGCGTGCTTACGAGGTATTGCTCAGGCGCTATCAGAAGCTCGTTTACAACGTGCTGTTTCACATGGTGCACTCGCATGAAACGGCCGCAGACCTGACGCAAGAGACGTTCTTGAAGGCTTATCGTGCGCTCAAAACCTTCCGCGTGGAAGGAAAGTTCAAGCCCTGGCTTTTGCGAATCGCGACCAACACTTGTTTGAATGCGATTCGAGACAATAAAGAGCATGATTCGTTGGACGACATTCTCGAAGAAAATCCGGGAGCCGAACCGGCTTACGACGAGAAAATTGAAGAAGTAGTTGAGTGGAGGTTGACGCACAAAAAATTGGAGGACGCGCTGAAACAACTGCCCATGAGGCACCGCCAGGTTTTTATCCTGCGCTACCAGCACGACCTCCCATATGAGGAAATTGCAGAAGTGTCAGGTGAATCAGTAAGTACGATCAAATCCTTGCTGTTTCGCATTCGAGAAAAGCTCAGAAAGATGCTCGCCGAGAGCGTCGAGAGCGGGATTCTCAGTTAGGTGGAGAGAGGTGACTTTTATGAGTGAGATGGAAATGAAATGTAGCGAGGCTCGGGACATGTGGAGTTCCAGCTTGGCGCCTGAAAGGACCGACACGCCGGTCGGTGTGGACAAGCATTTGAAAGAATGTAGCAGTTGCAATGTCTGGTCTCGTCAAATGAATGAGATCGTGACGGTGGCATCGGGCATGCCTCAATTTGATGTTCCAGAATCGCTGACTCAAAGTGTTTTGAAGGCAGTAGAAGCGGAAGGTGCACATCGAGCGAATGTCTTTAGTGGCGCCAATATCCTTCAAGCTCTTTTCGGAATTGCAGTGGTAGCCATCATGATGTTCGAGGCTGCTGAAGATTTCGGTGGGCTGATATCCTGGGCTGTTGGATTGGGTATTGTGTACTCAATTACGCTGCTGGTCAGGTCAAACCGTGAGGTTGAAACAACTTGAGAAAGGACGCGATAACCAATCGATACAACTGGCGCGCGATTAGCTTGCTTTTCGCGCTGCTTGCCGTTGTCTGTTTCGCGCTTCCCTCTATCGCTGCTGATCCAGTCCTCCCTGTGCCACAACAAATTATCGAGCCGCCGGCGAATGAAGACTATACGGATGCTCGAGCAAGAATGAACCGGTTGCGGCAACGTCTAAGGACGCGTTCCTCAGAGTTGCCCACGGCAGCGCCTCCTTCTCCACCTACTCTTAGTTATCCCGATGCTGCTGTGCCACCTAGCGTCGCTTATCCGACAGATATTCTGGAGGATGCGCGCATACAGAAAGAAGCGCTATACGAACTGCGCAAGCGTCCTTTGCAATATTGGCGTTATTACGCGATGCAGCCACCCAGACCGATTTTGACGACAATCTTCGTTCTGTTCTTTTGTATTACGCTCAATCTTGTTTTCAAGAAGCGTGTGGCTGTCGCAACAGATTGCATTGGGAAAAGTTTTTGGAAGACTCTTGGTTCCGGCATCTTATGCCTCTTTCTCTTGGTTACGACAACGAGGCTTTGCTATGAAGTGGAATTCTTCGAGCCGCTCGCTGTACTTTCAATGGGTGTGCTACAGCTGCTTTGTTTATTTGGACTTGCAATCAGCACGAGAATGTTCGGCCAGTCGATTATGAGGAAATTCAACTTTTGCCAGCCGGCAGCAGGTGCAGATCCCACTGTGTTGCAGATTCTCGTCTGGATTGCATTGGGTGTGGCAATTCTCGCGTGCTTCTATTTTGTACCGCCAATATCACTCCCTTTTGCCAACTCGTATGCGCGTCTTGCTCCTCGCGTCGGCATGCTGTTGAGCATTCTTGGAATGGGCGCGCTCGTACGGACTAGGCTGGGGCGCAAGGAATTGTCGTAGTCGCACATTGCATGCGGCTTTTGAAGCTCTGCGGCAGTAAACGGCGCATTCAAGTTCAGCCTATTGTCGCGGTATGAAATCACCGAGTCGACTATGGATGCTACTTGTTGAAGATGTAATCGTTGAGTGGATGACGTCGAAGAAGGTCGAGCATATTTCTTTCGGTGAAAAATTCATCCATATATGTATTGCGCAATCCTGTGTATTCATTCACGATTTCTGGATTGTCTCGCGCGATGGATTTAAGTTTGTCGAAGTATGCTTGTAGTTCCACTTTGCCTTCTGTGCCTGCAACTCGCAGAAGTCCATGCATTAGTAATTGCGCTCTATCAGTTTGTCCTGAATAGAGAAGATCAGGCAAATTTACGAGGTTGGTAACAAAGGTGGAGTCGTTGCGCAAATCTGGTCTGACGGCGTAATAGGCTGAATCAAATTCTTCCTCAGATTGAGGCAAAAGGTCATCAATACCCTCATAATTGCGATATTCGTCGTTGGCTCTTTCGACGTTCTGCTGCTGCTCAAGTAAGAGGGCGGTCACCTCTTTCTCTGCTTTGGCATAATCTTCTGGACTCGCATTTGCTGGGAGGTTGCTGAGTAAATCTCTTAATTTGTCCTCAGGGACGCGCTCGGTTGGCTGTTCTTGAGGTGGTTCTGCTTCTATCGATGGTTGTATCTCCAGTTGTGTGCCGGGTGGATGCAATGCAGCTAATTGCACTTCGTCGTAGCCTGGAATATTCGGAAACTCAAATTGCTGACCTGCTTTGAGGAGAGACTCGCCATTGTTGTTATTGCCTATGCTTGTGAACAGTTTGGATGCCTCTGCGCTGAAATTCAATGACGCATTCTCAGCCTTTAGAGGAGCGGCGAAATCAAGACGTGCTTCTACCATGGGAAATCTTCCTCAGAAAACGATGCGCCTGCGCGCAGTAGGTTTGGGGTTGCAAGTGACCCCATTCTGCGATCTGAGACGTGAATTATGCGTTAAATTTTGGAATGGATGGCTGGGACAGTCTTTCGGGCTCTGCTTCTTTCTGGCATTGGTTCTTTTCGCGTTTTAGGTTTGGTCTCGCCTTTCGTAAGTGATGGCTTCAAATGCCTGGAGAAATTCTTTAGCCTCAAGCTCAAACACGCCGTTTTTGTTGTTTCGGCTTTTGCTGTCGCTGCTCCAGGGATCTCTAACTGTGAAATAGGTTTTTCCGTCCTTCTCGTGCGACGAGAGCACGGTTAGAGCATGGTGATCCGGAATGCCGAAAATTTTTGCCTCATCAGTGGCTCCAGTTGATACTGTGACGATGTTACCCTCATTTAATTCGTCCACCACTCTCTCGGCTTTGTGTTGGATGTACATGTCATTATTTTTGTTGCGCTCGAATAGATGGTTGTTGCGAACCTCAGCTTGAGCGTCGTTTCCGGTGAATAGCGGAATTATGTCGGAGGCAAAACCACCGCCATCTGTTCCTTTTGCATCGCCGACGGTTTTGTCGAATGTTCCACTCTTTAGTGATTTGTATTTGCCGTAGGCTTTTTCGAGAATGTTCGGCCAAACTCCATTTTCGCTGCCTTTATTGAAGATTCCAATGTTGACGTCACTTGGAGCTGTCACATAGACGGGTAGATTCTTATCGCCGGGGAAGGTGACTTTGTAAACACCGTGTCCAACATCTTCAATCATGTCTCGAATAAGCTCCGGCCGTTGTTGTGCGACACCCGCTACCACTGATTCGAAGTAGCAATTGCCGAGTGCACCTTGATGCACTGCATCCGGTTTTATGCTGTTGAGGGGATTTTCTTTGTCAGCAAAAACTTCGGTAGATCTACTTTGACGTTGTGCAGAAGCGGTTCTTTCCATCGCTTCCTTGACGATTTTTTCAGCCGGAATGTTAGACTCGCCAATCACGCGATTTAGTTTTACGAGACTCTCATCCGTCAAGCCGGGAAACTCTCGACCTTCTCTGATCGCGTGCTGCTGTTCCCTGTAAAAGAACTTTGTCGCAATCAGCATTTCCGTTGAGGGGTCACTGTTGCGCGCCTGAGTGAGCTCCTTTTGATCTACGATCTGATCACCGTTTGTGTCTAATTTTTCTGACTTGATCCAATCTAGCTCTTTGTCTGAATTATTTGCACTGGTGCCTACATCGATAAGTGCACGCAGATCATCTTTGATGTGCCGAGCGTCGATATTCTGCATCGGGAAGTATTTTTTGTCCGGATGCTTTTCCTTCGAAACGTCATTTAAGCGGTAAATGCCGGCGACCACTTGAGCGTCTTGGCCGGTGATGTAGGGATTATCCACAGCCATGGACAATTCTTTTGCCGAAATCCAACTGTTTTTGTCCAGGTCTATTTTTCGCGCTACCCTTTCGGACTCATTTACGAATTCATCAATGGTTAGTGTTGGCAAATCTGTCTGGTTTTCCCGCTTGCTGGCATTTATTGCCACCCAATCATTGCGTAGACTTGGACCGGTTAGTTCGTTGTCAGAGAACGTAGCAAATTGCTGCGACTGGACGTAGGTCGTGAGTTCGGCTGGTCTGCTGCTGGCGGCATCGACAGTATTTGGCATTTTTTGAAAACCTGGTAAAAGCCGGACGGATGCAGTTCGAAGACCTGGCTGGGTCGATCAAATGGTGTCTGGATTGTGAGATAGGGGTGGCTGGTTGGATGCCAGCTTCTTATATTAGACCGGGTGATATGACAGCTATGTGGCAGGGGGCAGCAGGCCGCAGCAGACCGCGGCAGATCCTCAAAGCCAGCAGCAGATCCTCAAAGCCAGCACCAAATCCTCAAAGCCAGCACCAAATCCGCAAAGACCCATCCGCTAGCGAAATTATGGAATCTTGAATTAAAGGTGGCGTCAGTTAGTTCGCTGTTATGTTGGGAAAATGAAACTCTGCAATCGCAAAAAAGTGATCTTCGTCGGTGTCCTATTTCAGACTGGGGGCGTGATGGTGATCTCTGTGATTTTGCTCTTGCTTATTACGACCATTAATCACGCCAAGGCGAGCACCGCATGGCCGCATGCCAACGGCGTTGTTACTGTAGGATTCAATTCAAGCCAAGCCGGCACTGATGCAAACGTCGGCAATATTTGGTACGAGTATGAGGTTGGTGGCAGAACATTTCGCTGCAATAGAGTGAGCTATTTTGAGGAAAATCAGCTGTACAAACATACTGAAGGCGAGCTTGTAACAGTCTTCTACAACCCGAAGGATTGCCAGGATGCGTGTTTAGTTACCGGCGTCAGCATGTTCGCAATGTGGAGACTGTGGTTCTATGCTTTCAGCTTCCTTTGGGGCATCGTAATGGTTTTCCATATGCTCTACAAAATTTTCTATACGAAGTTTGCAAAGGACGCAAAAACATCAACCGTGGAACGTATTGCTGTAGCCTCTATCGGATCAGGTCTGGTTGGTTTTTAACAACACGAGTTGCGCAATCAAAGTTCAGCACATGCTTCCTACTGACCTAAGGGGCTCTTCTTATACAGCTTGTACATTTCGTCGAATGTGCGGAGCTCTTCAGTGTAAGTTTGAAACTTCCCAGAGTACTCTTTAACTAAGTCCGGATTCTCGGCTGCGACGGACTTAAGTTTATCGAAATATGCTTGCAGCTGCTCTTTGCCTTGAGCCCCGGCGATCTGCAACATTCCGCTCATCAGTACCGCCGCTTGTTCAGTTTGTCCGGAATAGATGAGATTTGGCAGAGTCGCTAGGTTGTCGACGAATTTCTTGTCTTGTTGCAATGCAGGATTCACTGCGTAGAAGGCAGTTTCATATTCCTTCTGGGATTGTGGCAGTAAAGTCCCGAGCCCATCGTAATTCAAATATGCGGCTTGTGCGTCTTCGACAGTGTCGAGTTGGTCGTCGAGTGCCACTGCCGCTTCATGCATGGCATCGGCCATTTGTTCTGTAGTAGGATTCTCCGGCAAGCTCATAATTGCTTCCATAAGCTTCTGCTCCGGCTGAACGTCCGGTTCGAGCGTCTGTTCATCTGCAGGCAGATCTACAGGTGCAACGTCCAATGATTGAGACGTAGGCCACACCTCATGATCATCGTATCCTCTAATTTTTGTACTAAAGTCTAATGAGGTCTGGAGTGTTTCTCCTGGCTCTGATTTGAAAACTGCTTTGAAATCTTCAGCCGTGAGGTCTCGCGTTAAAGCCGCGCCAGTACTTGGCTCTTGGACAAAATCATTCTGCTGCGGAGCGTCGGCACGAAACATAGGCAATACCTCGTGAATCAAGATGCGCAGGTGCACATTTTTTATGGGGTGTGCGGGGTGAACCTATAGTGCGATCAAAGACGTGAGAACTTCGTTAAAGTCCAAACCTGAAATTTGAATTTGGATGGATTAGGAAGTTCCGGTAAAACCCCCTTTTTGCAGCGAACATTCAAGATAGGATGAGAGTAAGAAGTGTTCTCTCTAGTGGAAGATTTCGTTGAAAGGAAACTGCCGAGTTCGTTTCGTTCTAACTGTTCTCGTCACTGGATGCGCGGGAGCATCGTTGAGCTTGTTCGCGCCGGCATATGCACAAAATGAGCACGGAACCGAGTTGGGAAGCAAGTACAACCCAATAAAAATCGCGGGACTAAATATTCCCTACTTCGGAGGCGGACCCGAGGAAGAAAAGGTTAGAACAACCGTGTTTAAGAAGCAGATTTCTTTACTCCGTACGGCAAACAAGCTACGGCCGTCAGTGGAAGACTACTTGATAGCACTGAATGTGCAACTTCTCTACCTACAGCGATTTAGCGACTATAGAAGGCATTGGCGGGTGACTTTTTCAAAGCAGGAAGATCCAAGGGCTTTGGATGCTGCTAATGGTTATGTGGAGAAAGGGTTTCGCGATGAATGTCTGAAGACTCTTCACTATGCAGAGGACGTTCAAGACTTGCTTGGTTCTGAGTTGTTCACGCAAGTTCTTGCCATTAACCCGTACTCCCGAGTAATGCCAATTGCTTTGCAGAATGTAAAAGACTTCAAACAACGAGGACCGGAGAGTCAGGGGGGGCTAGACTACAAACAGTCGTTGTGGCGGCCTTTACGAGATTCCAAACAAACCAAACAATTGCGGCCGTTACGAGACGCTAGTGCTTCGGAGGAGTTTGATGGAGTGCTCGACAAAACATCCAAACGTTTTGCAATTAAGGAATTCAGTCAAAGTGAGCTGGAGCAGCACTTCAAGGAACAAAATGAATTCATGGAACGGGAGAAGGAAGTGAAGCAATTGAGATATCGCAAGGGCGAAAAAGTGATGCCATGGGAAGACTTGCTCCCTTACGGGTCTCGAGAATGGAATCAACGAAATTAAGTATCGTGGTTCGAAACTTAATGCTAGCTGCTCGATTTCGAAACTGAGCTTGCCTTCTCGAACATCTTCGTGAGTTTTTCAAAGTCAGAAGCGTCAAGCGCGCGCGATGCAAGATTGAGGTTTTTCACCAGATCTTGGATGGCGTTTTGCAGCTCTTCTTTGTTCTGATTGAAAAGGTCCAGCCACATCTCGGGCGGGCTTTCCATGAGGCGCGCGAGTTGTTTGAAGGCTGGACCGTGCAATTTCAATTCGTTGTCGGAAACGTTTTGATCCGCTATTGAGGCTCCCAGGGAAACTGCAATTAATTGGATCAGATGGCTGGTGCGGGCGAGCACTTTGTCATGTGCTTCCGGCGAAGCTTCAACTGGCTTGAGACCTAGACCTTCAAGCCAGCGTCTAAATCGTTTTACCGACATTTGCGATGACTTTGAGGTGGGTGTCAGGCAGAAAACGGCGCCGTTAGTTGCCACTGCCGATGATGCATCCAATCCTGACTTTTGAGATCCAAAGAGAGGATGTCCGCCGATAAAATCCGCACCGTTCAGTTCAAGGAGTTCGGCTACAGCACAGATTTCCTGCTTGGTTGACGTGACGTCGACCACCAATTGCCGGCGGGAGAGTCTGGGGGCAATTGTTTCTAAGAGTTCAATGTTTTTCTTCGGAGGTGCTGCCAAAACAATCAATGAAGATCTTTCGGCCGCGCCCGAGGGTTTTGTTTCTGCACAGTCTATGAGCCCTTCACCGAGTGCCTTTTGAAGGACTTCGGGAGAATCGACTGCGGTGATGTTCGTTTTGGGAGAGTGGCGGCGAATCAATCTTGCGATCGTTCCACCGATTAAACCCAATCCGATGATTGTGACGTTCGGGAAATATCGTTCGGGGTTGCGGGTCTGTGCGACCGATTGCTCAGACGAATCTTGGCTCAAACCTTGGTTCAATTCTGAGTTTTCGTTCGCGCCCGCTTGCGCTTTTGGGCTTGTGGTCTCGCTCAAATTCTCTTGCAGACCTCGGCTTCCGGCCAACATGGTTGTGTAAATATCGACCAGTTGCTTGGCGATGACAGGATCGGTAGCGACTGAAGCGACCCGACGCAGAACTTCCTTTTCGCGCTGGTCATCCAACACGGGCTTGTTCATGCGCTTTTTCGCTTCGCCGATTTCCTGGCAAAGCATGAGCCGTTCGTTGATCAGTGTGGCGATCAACTCATCGAGTTCATCAATTCGAGCTCTTGATTCTTCCAATTTTGTAGTTGGCTTTCGCCAATCGGCGACGTCGTTATCTAATTCTAGTTGCATTTGACGTTACCCCCGAGCACACTTGCGCGCATTTCCTCTGCGCACGGTCAGTCTGCCGGCATTTTGAGAACCAATTCCCTGAACAACCGTGACCTTTCTCTTCTGCTCGACTTCACCGGCGACCGAGCGACCGACGGCGGCTGCGATTGGCTTGATGGACTCGACCAGCTCGACCATGTCCTCGAGAGACAAAGCCTGGCGGGCATCCGAGACGGATTTTTCCGGTTCTGGATGGCATTCGATGATCAGACCATCGGCTCCGCAGGCGATAGCGGCGCGGGCTAGATCTGCGACCAGTTCGCGCTTTCCGGCTGCGTGGCTGGGGTCTACGATGACGGGCAAATGGGTCAGTTGTTTGAGAGCGACGACGGCGCCCAGGTCGAGCACATTGCGGGTGAATGAGTCGAAGCTGCGGATGCCACGCTCGCAAAGTACGACGTTGGGATTGCCGTGAGCCATGATGTATTCGGCTGCCAGAAGCAATTCTTCGATTGTGGCGGAGAGACCGCGCTTGAGCAGAATCGGTTTATTGGCTTTGCCCAGAGCTTTAAGCAGTTCGAAGTTTTGCATGTTGCGGCTGCCGACCTGGAGCATGTCTGCCTTTTCGTCACAGGCGGCCAGTTGTTCTACGGACATAACTTCGGTGACTGTGGGCATGCCATGCTTTTGGCTCATGGATTGGAGGATGTCCAGCCCTTCTTCACCCATTCCCTGGAAGGCGTACGGCGAAGAGCGAGGTTTGTGCACGCCGCCGCGGATGGCGTTGCAAGAGCCTTTGAGCTTGCTGGCGACGATTTCCATTTGTTCGGCGTTTTCCACTGTGCATGGTCCGCCGATGATGACGACGGGCTTGCCGCCGACTTTGACCGATTCGCCGATCGCCACTTCCGTGGTTTGGCTGCCTTCGGTTCTGGCGGCTAATTTGATTTGGTTGCTAATCTCGCTCACTTTGAATTCCTCGCGTTTAATAGTGAACCCGGGGGCTTAATCCTCCCGGGCTCTTCAGGTAACTGTTTGGGTGCACTTAGCGTGCCAGCTTAAACCTGCCCGGGACTTTCCCTGACTGCAAAAAAGAAATACCAGTAGTAAGAACTAGACGCGCATTGAGTCTTGTTTGACTCGATGTCTGGAAGCGTTAGGTTGTGTCTTTTATCGGTGTTCATCGTCTTTTAGCTCTTAAACAAAAACCGCAGACCTTGTTGATCTGCGGTTCACCAGTTGGGACAAAGTAATCTAAATCACCCCTGGCGAACCTCTAAGTACCAAAAATAAAAACCAAAATTGCTCACGACTTAATTTCTCCCGGGCGTCCCGGTTGTTTCTGATATGCCTATCCTATGTGCTAACAGACTGCCTGTCAACAAATTTGTGCCCATTTGCGCAACCCGCCTTTGCAAAAGAATACATTGAGCATCTCCGAAACGCCAGCCAGTATTGTGTTTTCGAGCTCGCTTTGGAAACAACAGCTGTGTAAAGCAGCAGCGCATTCATAATGGCGAATACCATGTACCGTTCAAGGTCCGCATGGATTGCGGTTCTTCACATACTTATGCTGGCCGAACGTTCAATAAATGAATCGCCATGCGGTATCAACCTATAAATGGAAAAGTCTCGATGCTGAACCTGGTCATTTTCGAAATCCTTATATAGGAACATCGATGTCTAAACATCGACGCGTTTTTTGCGGCGGTGGGAAGATGGTGTTAGAGGCAAATCTGTTCAATTCGATTCAATCTATTCATTCGATTCATTCAATCTCAGGCACTATTGCAGTTCGTCTGCGTCAGAATTGTGAAAGGAAACTCTGATATCCACTTAGGTAAGAGGTGCAGCAATGAAGATCCTGGTGGCTATTGATGATTCGACATTTTCGGATGCCGCAGTGGAATCCGTAACCGAGCGCACCTGGCCGGATGGCTCGCAGTTCAAGTTGCTCAGTGTGGTAGAGCCGTTTCACCCCGAGTATGCGGGCTGGCACACTAATTACATGCCTGTTGCTGTTGAAGCTCAAAAAGAGCTGGTCGAAGCGGCTAAGTCGCTGGTAAACGAACGCGTTAAGAGGCTCACCGATGCATTCGGTAGGCAGAATGTTCTGGCCGAGGTGCGAGAAGGATATGTCACCGATACCATTTTGGAGGCAGCCAAAGAGTGGCCGGCTGATTTAATCGTCGTCGGCTCACACGGGCGCACTGGAATCACGCGCCTGTTACTAGGTAGCGTCTCGGAGGCGGTAGTCTCTCAGGCACCCTGCTCGGTTGAAATCGTCAAAATGCCCAAAAAGCACGTCAAAGCATAATTGATGGCATCCGAAGCCGCCGCGCGGCTGTTCTGGACGCGTTTTTACCATGAAAAAGACGCCCCTATAGGAGCGCCCGATTTCCGAACTGGCATAGGTAGATTTAAGCCTTACGCGTGTTTTTCAGGCTCGTCTTCAGGAATCTTGTCCCATGTTTCGAAATAGGCTTTCTTGGCGCCCATAAACAGCGAGAGAAAGACCCAGATTGCCATTATGGAAATCAGAACGATTGGTTGCGTTGAAGGAGGCATATCCATTTTTGTACCCGACTATAATCCTGAAAGACCTGCTACTGGCTGAGTATACAGCACCCCTGCCTACTGAGATTATAAACATTTGAACCGTCTGTGAGTAGTATTAACTGCAATTAGCTTCCTCTTGTAATTGCCACAGATTGCGCTTCCTGGTACCTTAGGCGGCTCATGGCTACTCTGAGCAATGTGCTATAAAGACGGTTGGTTTCAACACCGATTCGGTGAGAAGAGGAATTGTCAATGAGTTCTAAACGTTATTCGTCGCTGCTTTTGACTGCGTTGTTCGTCAGTTCTACGGCAGCCGCCAACGCTGGTTCTAAGTCCATGCTGGACCCATACGCAGCGGTTCAGGCGCCTCCCAGCAAGAAACCTAAAACAGCAGCCAGTCGACCAGCTCAGAAAGAAAGTGTCGAGTCTACACATACAACCTATATATCAATGCCCATCCCGGCAGAACAGCAGCAGCCCTCGGGTAAGAAGTTCGGCTTGTTCGGTGGTGGTCCTAAAGAGGCCAAGCAACCAAAGCAGCCCAAACAAGAACAGATTGCCGAATCCAATGAGGAAAAAGGCGATGGTATCGCTGCTAAGTCTCTTGCCTCCGTGAAAAATGCCGGCTCCGGTATCGTTGGCGGCACTAAGGCCGCCGGATCGAAAATCGCTGAAGGCTCTAAAGTTGTTGGTGGCGGTATCGTAAGCGGCACTAAGAAAGTCGGCAGCGGTATTGCCAGTGGCGCGAAGGCTTCGGGCGGCTACATCATGAAGGGTGTAAGCGTAATCGGCAACGGATTCAAGGCCACAGGCGAAAAGGTGAAAGGCGGCGCTGGTTCTGCTGGAACCAAGGTAGCCGGATTGCCTAAACTCTGGGGCAAGAAAGGCGACGATCAAGAAAAGGCGAAGCAACAAGCAATCGCTAAGGCAATTGCCGATAGAAAAGCTGGTAAACAGCCGACCGACCTGACTCCTGACCTGGCAAAAGACACTGCCAAAGATGCAGAGTGGAATGATCAAACAGCCAATGCTGCAGAGCCAGAAGTGAAAGCCCCTGTGGCAGTCGCTCCAGTGGTTACCCCGGCGAAGGTCAATCAGATGCACGCGTTCAACGCCAAACCTGCAAAAAGTCAGGGCAAGTTGGCCGGCATCTCGGGCGGATTCTCCAAAGCATTCGGCAAGTTGAATGTGTTCGGTGGCAAATCACAACCGACAATGATTCAGCCTGTGGTGCGCCCACAATCACAAGTTCAATCCACTGCATCGACTCCGGAAGCAATTCCTCAATAGCAGCCTGAACAGTCGAGCGAGATATTCTGGCGATGAAGTCACTTGATCAATCACTGGATCATCTGACTGCGGTCAGAAATGTCATTCGCCCTACCACGTTGATTCGCAGTCCCCGACTTGATGAACTGGTCGGGGCCCAAGTGCTGATTGCCAGCGAGACTTTTCAATACACAGGTAGTTTCAAGTTTCGCGCAGCATATTCGGCTGCCTTGCGCTCACCTGCGTCACGTCTGATTGCCGCATCATCAGGTAATTTCGGACAAGGACTTGCTTACGCTGCATCGCTGCTGAATAAAGAAGCAATCATCGTGATGCCCCACAACTCGGCAGCAGTCAAAATTGATGCTGTGCGTCGCTTCGGCGGAAAAGTAGAGTTGGTCGAAACCCTGAAAGTAAGCCGCGCTCAGCGGGTTTCTGAGCTGGCTTCGCAATATCCTGATGCGCAAGTCATAAGCGCCTATGATCACGATGACGTGATCGCGGGCAATTCTACATTGGGCGAAGAATTGGCAGAGCGAGCAGGAGAATATGACGCCGTGATCGTTCCTGTCGGTGGTGGCGGTTTGACTGCGGGTTTGATATGTGGACTTATGCGGGCTGGCTCTCCGATGGAGGTTTACGGAGCCGAACCGCTTCTTGCTAACGATGCAAAACGCTCACTGGATGCCGGAAAGATCATCGTAAATGACGGCGAGCCTCAAACGATCGCCGACGGTGCACGCACTGTCAGTCTTGGACAGCGTAACTGGGCGATCTTGCAGAGCGGCATCAAAGCAATCTTGGAAGTCAGTGAAGACGCTATTGAGGACGCAGTGCGGTCACTTTTTCGGTTGGCGAATTTAAAGTCTGAACCGACAGGCGGCCTGGCTTTTGGCGCGGCTGTAGCTTACAAAGATAAATTCAAAGATAAACGCATTATTTGCGTGGTTAGTGGCGGCAATGTGGATACGGAGCTATTCTGTCGTATTATCGGACGCGAGTGAGATGCACCATATGTGGTGTGCTTAGCGAATAATCTCGCACTCCGGCAGCCATTTTGTCAGCTCGACCATGCCGGGATAGGTTACCAGCGTACTGCGCAGCCACAGCTCCTTCAAGCTGGTCATGCGGCATAGTTGCGTGACACCGGCATCTGTAACCTTTGTGCAGTTGAGTCGAAGGACCCGCAGATTCTTGAGAGATTTTAGTGACGTCAGACCTTTGTCGGTGATGCGGGTAAACGACAGAGACAGTGTCTCCAGAGAATTCAGGCGTCCGAGGTACTCGAGGGCTCCGTCGCTGATTTCCGTGTCATCCAGCTGTAATTCCTGCAGGTCTGAGTACCAGGAGAAAAGAGGGGCAGAAATGTTGGTGATTCTGGTGGAGGAAAGATTGATCTTCTTCAGTTTTGTCATCCCTTCCAGAAAGTGCAGCCCCATGTCTCCGATATCGGTGCAACTGATGTCTAATTGTCTGAGGTTGGTCAGACGCCCAACGTGTTCTAGGTCCTCATCGGTGATGTCGGCGCCCAGGAAGGAAACCGAGTGGAGGGCGTCGCCTTGTACGCGGGTCAGAGGCTGGCAACCGAGCAGTTCGTCAAAATTGAAGTAGAGAGCCAGCTTGGCTTCCGCCGGCACTTTAACAGCCCCGATCGCTTCGCCGATCAGGCTGGTTGCGCCGTTGTCGGACAAGCTGTAAAGCTCTCCCAGCGATCGGTCGCCTGGAAACTGAATGGTTTTTTGCTCAGGTAAAGCGGACACCATGAAAGGTTTCCTAGAGGTCTATTGAGTCGCACAGCCAAGCACGTCTGAGAAGCCCAAAATACGTGCCAATTCTATTATTACCTACACCAAAGAATTTGCATAGGAACGCATCTTGAAACGAATATGTGATCACCCATTTGAGGGATTTCCGATAGCTATTTTTCTACCTCGTTACGTTGAAGAGCAGCTCAAGCGCCAATTCCTGCCGCACTTACTGTCGATGGAATTCTTCGATATATGCGTTGGTGGATAATTTTTGTTGAACGGTGGACTAAAAGGAAACACCACAGGTGGTGCCTGTGGTGTTTGCAATTTTTGTTGGTGACGCAGTTTTGGATCGAGAGCTTTCGCTTTCGAAGTCCTAGACTGTTGCCGCCATTCTTTCGCGTTCGCTTTCCACGATGCTGCCGGCTCTCGCCAAGCTGCGCGGGAATTCCCGTCCACGTTGAAGAACTTGCTTCTCAACGCTTTCCGGTTTGAACACGCCCTTGAAGTACTCGATGGCTTGATCGACGTCAAATTCGCGGCAAGAGAAAATGTCGAGCGTGACAAATCCTTTGTCCGGGAAAGTATGAATGGAGATATGCGACTCCGCAATCAACACTACGCCGCTTACTCCCCAATCATCCGGTACTGTACCGGTGTATCTGAACACATAAGGCGGCATGATCTTAGTCATATCTAGTTTTGCCGGGTATGCGTCCAGCGCTTCGCTTACCAAACCAAGATCTCCGAGGAGTTCTTTAGGGCAACCGTACGCTTCGAGAATGAGATGTGGTCCGAACATGTTTCTTACCCCCTTGTGTGCTCGATGGTGTCTCGAGCAACGTTAGTGGAATCCTGTTGTCCAGAGCGCTTAGCTCTGTGGGGTACACGAAACGCTTACTTAACACCAGTGTTGGACTACTTCCTTTCTGGGAGTTGGGCGTTGTTGTGTGGTGCGAGTCTTCCTCCGTTTGGATTTATGACAAATGCGATTTCGCATTCTACAGTATAAAGTCTGTTTTGCACGGAAAATGTTCCCCCAGCAACATTTCCCCGTTTGAGCCCGACAGGCACCAAATAAGCGCTCCTTGATAAGTCGTTTTTTTGAAGGCAAAAAACGGCGTTTGTAGATGTGCTTTACATGCCGTTTTTCGAAGATTATTAGTTTTCGTTAATGTCGTCTTTTCTGTCTCTTTCTGCAGCTTTTCTGGTGTAGTCAGCAGCTGACGGAGCTTCTAGTAATGTAAAGAAAACTGGCTTGGCGTGCTGGTTTTGGCAGACCAACGCGGAAGCGGCCCAGAGATTTTTGTGTCAAGCGGTTCAGCTTTACGGTTTGAGCCAAACTGCAACACACGGCGATTTGTCGCTCACGATTGGCTTCTGAAGCGGATTTTGAAACGTTGTCTTAATCTTTTGTTTAAAATTACACGCGAACGCGAGCAATTCTTACCTGAACGAGATCGCGGAAGTTGCTCGAGATGTCGTCCGCTAGCCTGTCATTTGCATTCACCCAAAACTGGCTTCCCACCAGGATTGAGTGGTTCTTTTTACCTTTCGGGAAATTGAGAATTACTGGATCTTCGCCTTTGTGAACGTTCAATATATCTTTCAGTCTGTGCAAGTCGGCGAAAGTTTGTTCGGTGGAGAACGAGATGCTGACCAGCGAGGCATCGGCTATTAGCCGCACTGAGTTGCACATCAGTGACAAGCCTTCGTCATTTTTCTTTGTCTTTGCCTTTACCAAAAGCAAATTTTGCGGCAAGAGTACATCGGCAGGGATTTTTTCCAGCTGCTCGCCATAGATAACTACTTCCCGCGTACCAAGAAGGTCTTCAAGCTTGACGATGCAGAGAAGCTTGTTCATCTTCGTGAGTTTTTTCTCGATGCCCGCCGCCAGCCCGCCGACGATGACGTTGCTTCCGTCGGGAATATCGCCGAGCTCATTAAGCGTGTGCGTTGTGAGAAGCTTGAGCCGATTGAAGACGCGCTTGAGTGGATGGCTTGTGATGTAGAAGCCCACCAGCTCGTGCTCGAAGCGCTGCATCTCGTGTTCTTGAAACTCTCCAGGGTCTCCCCTCAGAGTCTCATCGACCTTTTGTCCGCCGGTTTCGGCAGCGAAGTTGAACAGATTCATCTGCCCTGTTTCGAGTTCCATCTGCCTGCGCTGCGCTGATTCGACAAGACTGTCGAGATTCTCCAGGGCTTGCTTGCGGGACACGTTAAGGCTCTGGCAGGCTCCGCACTTGAACAAAGCTTCCAGAGTGCGCTTGTTGACCACGCGCAGATCGATTGTCTCCAGGAATTCCTTTATTGTTTTGAATTGACCTTTCTCTTTTCGCTTTGAGACGATTTCTTCAACGGCGGCTTCTCCCACGTTCTTGATGGCAGCAAGCCCGAAGCGAATCGACTGGCCGTCGGCTGTGAAGTCGGCGCCGGAGACATTGATATCAGGCGCCAGAATGTCGATGCCGATGGTCTGGCACTCGGCGATGTAACCGCGCACTTTGTCCTGGTCGTCTGCGACGCTGGAAAGTAGCGCGGTCATATATTCGACCGGGTAATGAGATTTGAGATAGGCAGTCTGATATGTGAGAAGCGAGTACGCTTGACTGTGTGATTTGTTGAAGCAGTATTCGGCGAATTGAACCATCGTGTCGAACAGTTCGTTTGCTAATTCCGGTGAAACCGCATTTTTGGCGCAGCCGGACACAAATATCTCGCGCTGCTTTTCCATCTCCTCGGGCTTTTTCTTACCCATGGCGCGGCGCAGCAAGTCGGCTTGCCCAAGGCTATAACCGCCCAGTTTTTGGGCGATCATCATGATCTGTTCCTGGTATACGATTTGCCCGTATGTGTCCTGAAGAATGGACTCGAGCAAGGGAGTCTTATAGGTAATCTTCATCCTGCCGTGTTTGCAGTCGATGAATTTATCGATCATGCCGCTGTCCAGTGGACCCGGGCGGTAGAGCGCAATCAATGCAGATAAATCTTCCAGGTTGGACGGCTTCATGTCGCGAGCGACCTGTCGCATGCCTGTAGATGTTTCTAGCTGAAATATGCCGGTCAGATCGCCGTTGCTGACAGTCGTATAGACCTTCTCGTCATCGAGCGGAATTTTGTCCGGGTCGATATCGACGCCTTTGGTTTCTTTGATGATCTTGATCGCTTTGTCGATCATCGTCAGGTTGCGCAGACCGAGGAAGTCCATTTTTACGAGCCCGACGTGGGCTACGTCTTCCATGTAGAACTGCGCGATTACCGTGCCGTCGTTGTTCCTTTGCAGCGGGCAAATTTCTTCCAGCGGCACGTCGCCAATGACGACGCCTGCCGCGTGCATGCCGAAGGTTTTGTTGCAGCCTTCCAGTTGTTTGGCGACATCAATTACCTGACGCGCTTCTTCATTTGTGGCGTAGATTTTCTTGAAGTCCGGATGCTCCACCAGCATGTCTTTGAGTGGAGTAGGTTTGCCGCGGACAACTGGGATCATTTTTGCCAGTTTGTTGGACTCAGCAAAAGGAAAGTCGAGAACCCGGGCAACGTCTTTGATGACCGCCTTTGAGGTCATTCTGTTGAATGTGATGATTTGCGCAACGTGGTCCTGACCATACTTTTCAGCCACATATTTGATAACTTCTTCGCGCCGTTCGATACAGAAGTCCGTATCGATATCGGGCATGCTCTTTCTTTCCGGATTTAGAAAGCGCTCAAAGAGCAAGTTGTATCTGATCGGGTCGATGTTCGTAATGCCCAGGCAATATGCAACCAGTGAGCCTGCTGCCGAACCGCGACCGGGACCGACCGGAATGCCTTTGTCGCGCGCATACTGAATGAAGTCGCTCACGATAAGGAAGTACGAGGCGAAATTCATGTCCTCGATAACTTTCAATTCGGTGCGGGCGCGCGTTGTTACTTCGTCTGAGAGGTCCTGTCCGTAGCGCTGTTTGGCGCCTTCGATGACGAGGTGATTGAGAAAACTTTCTGCAGTGTGCCCGGGTGGCATTGGAAACACAGGCAGTCGTGGATCCGATTGCAGCTTGATCGTCTCAATTTTGTCGGCAATCTCTAGTGTTGATTTGAGCGATTCTTCAATGTATTCGGTATCAAGGTGATCGCGAAATAGATAAGCCATTTCGTCGCCGTTTTTTAGATACTCCCAACCGGTGAATTTCATCCGATTGGATTCGATGACCGATTTGCCCATCTGAATGCAGAGCAGGCAGTCATGCGCCTGGGCGTCTTGTTTGTTTGTGAAGTGACTGTCGTTGGTGGCGACTAGCTTGATGCCTAATTCTTTCGATAGCTGGATCAAATGGCGATTGGCTTTTCTATCCTCGACCTGTCCGTGGTCCTGAATTTCCAGATAGTAGTCGTCACCGAGTACTTCTTTGTACCAGGAGGCTACGCGCCTGGCTTCATCGTATTGGTCTTTGAGGATATGTTGGCAAATTTCGGAGCCCAGACAACCGGAAAGGACGATCAATCCTTCGCGATTTTCCTCGAGCATCTCTTTGTTAATGCGCGGTTTGTAGTAATAGCCTTCCAGGTGGG
Source organism: Cyanobacteria bacterium DS2.3.42 (assembly GCA_013823055.1). GTDB lineage: Bacteria > Cyanobacteriota > Vampirovibrionia > Obscuribacterales > Obscuribacteraceae > QKMZ01. The sequence continues at coordinate 202 of PNLN01000257.1, read as the reverse complement.
CTCGCGTATTTAGCCTGACCAGATTTTTGTAGCCTTGTTTATTTTTGGCAATCATCGTCAAGTGATAGAGCGCCGTGCGCTTCGTCTTGTCTTTGATATTGCCGTCGATAATGTAGCCTTCGCAGCCGATAATCGGCTTTACACCACCCATTTCTTTGCAGGTTTTGGTAAGTTCGACCGCACCATACATGACACCATGGTC